>PBXZ01000125.1:0-19187 GCA_002729415.1 Candidatus Poribacteria bacterium
TGAACTGATCTGGGAAGAGAGATTGCACACCATCGCCTGTCATCGAGTTATCTGGATCATGGTGGACTTCAACGATCAGCCCGTCGGATCCAGCAGCAATTGCAGCTTTGGCCATGGCTGGAATGTAACTTCGAATGCCAGTGCCATGGCTCGGATCAACAATGATCGGTAAATGGCTTAGTTCCTTTATAGCTGGAACAGCATTTAAATCAAGTGTGTTTCGAGTGTGAGTTTCGTAGGTACGAATTCCACGCTCACAAAGAATAACATTCGGATTCCCTTCGGAAAGAATATATTCGGCAGCAAGTAACCATTCTTCAATAGTCGAAGAGAGACCGCGCTTCAAAATAACAGGTTTTCCGTGTCTGCCAATTTCGCGTAGAAGGGAAAAGTTCTGCATATTACGTGTGCCAAGTTGGAAAACGTCGGTATATCTGCCAACAAGGCCAACTTCGTTTGGTGTCATTACCTCTGTGACAACACGTAGGCCTGTTTCTTCTCGTGCGGTAGCTAGCATTTCCAAAGCCGATTCACCATATCCTTGAAAACTGTAGGGGCCTGTGCGTGGTTTGAAGGCTCCACCGCGAATGAATTGAGCCCCTGACTCTACAACGTGCTTAGCAATTTGAACGATTTGCTCTGTATTCTCAACTGCGCACGGTCCAGCCATCATGGCCAGTTGTTTACCACCTATTTTAACTCCGTCAACGCTAATTACGGTATTCTCTTCATGAAATTGTCGACTCGCAAGCTTGTAGGGAGCACTAATCGGCATGGTTCGTGCCACTCCAGACATAGACTCTATTGGAGTATCACTCAGTGCCGTTTTATCACCGATTACCGCGATTACAGTACACTGTTCTCCAACGTTCATTTGAGTTTTTAATCCTGCGTCATGAGTACGTCGAATCACCTGTTCAATTTGTTCCTTGGTGGCACCGCCTTGCATTATGATAACCATCTTTACTTCCCGTCTCCTAAATTTTCCTTGAAATTAAAAACGCCCGTCATCGACTTTCTGTTTCGATAATGGGCAATTTTGGTAGAGCTGCCGTTATGGCCTAAGGCTCATTTCCAAATCGCCTGCCATCGACCTCAGAATAGGCATCAAGTGCAACGTTATAATAAAGGCAAAAAATACTTGAAAGTGCGATTCAGATTCGTAACATTGGAAATGGATTTCCCTTTAAAAAAATCGCGATCGTATATTCTAACAAGCTAACCAAATGGTGTCAAGAGAATCCTTAATTAATAACATTCAGTCAAACATTAATAAAAAAATAAGCCAAATCTTACTCTAGAGTTCAGGCAATATTGCCTGTATCCTGCCAACAAAACGATCAACGGAGCAAACTACCTGTTCCCGTGTTTCCATATTGCGGATTGCTAGTTGTCCATTTGATAATTCATCAGGTGCGACGACTAGAGCAAGTGGAATTCCCTTTCGACTTGCATAACCGAAAGTTTGACGAAATGATTTCGGTTCACCATAAATCTCAGAATTAATACCAGCAGACCTAAGTTCAGCTAAAAACCTCAAGCTCTGAGGGATTAGTTCTGTGTTAAACGGAACTACAAGCACTTGAGTCTTTGTCATAATCTGGGGCAAAAGGTGAAGTTTTTCCATTGAATCAATCAAACGTTCTAACCCAAAAGAAGTTCCGACTGCTGGGACATGCTTGCCTGTGTATTGACCGATTAATGTATCCCAACGTCCTCCTCCAACAACACTGCCAATACCTGCATCCTTAATGACAACTTCAAATACTGGGCCAGTGTAGTAATCCAATCCCCTGGCTAATGTAGGGTCAAACCGGTAATATCCTTCATTAATTCCAAGGTCTGATAAGTATGATCGAACTTCACGCAATTCGCCAATACCTTCTTGGGCAACATCACCAATGATCTTTTCTAACTCGTCCAAGACTGTTTCATGATGTCCCTCGATCTCGATTACGGAAAATATCTTTTTGATAGCTCGAGCGGAGATATCAGATTTTGCTAGTTCTTGTCTGACTTTTTCTGCTCCAATCTTTTCCAACTTGTCAATTGAACGACAGACTTCTTTCAATCTATCACCAACTTCTGCATATTTAACCATACCATCAAGGATCTTACGATTGTTAATCAGAATTTCAAACTGGTGGAACCCAAAACCAATCATCATTTCGTAAATTGCAGCGATAATCTCAGCATCTTGTAGCATTGACGTACTACCAATTGCATCAATGTCGCACTGCGTGAACTCGCGGTAACGACCTCTTTGCGGGCGTTCGCCGCGCCAAACCTGTTGGATTTGATAACGTTTGAAAATTGGTCGAACTAGTTCCGCGTTCATGGCAATTACTCGGGAAAGTGGGACTGTTAGATCATATCGCAAGGCAAGCGTCTTCCCATCTTTGTAGTCAAGTCGATAAATTAAATTTTCAGCTTCTTCCCCATACTTTCCTGTCAGGATATCGTAAAATTCCATAGCGGGTGTCTCAAGGGGTTCGAAACCATACCTCTCAAATAGGGCTTGAAGCTTCGAAACGACAAATCCGCGATAATTCATCTGTTCCGGCAGTCGATCCCGAAGACCAGAATAGAGTCGAGGTTTGATGAATTCCATGTAGGAAGAACTCCTTACTTGCAATGCCAAAATAAAATGCCCATCATCAGAACTGAAATCGGTGATGGGCATTTTAGCAGTTTCTATTGAGATTAACAGGACCCCGATCTCGAGCCACTTAACATCGAACCTTAGAAAAGCGGGGAAATTGAGGGGGAAAAGCTTTCATCGCCACGATGAAAAATCGAACCCTGCGATATAAAAATTATTCTCTGAAAAATTGCGGCCTTCATTGTAGCAAAACAACCATATTATGTCAAGTAGATCCCTCTCAACTTCAGATTGGGTAAACAATGTGTGAATTTCGCTCCATAATTATTGGTTGTGGGCCAGCAGCTGAAAAATTTGCAGCCCATTCTTCTGGATTGTAATCACGTTTGACAAAACAGGCGCGATGGGTTGGAGCAACGTGTTTAAGACCTATTCTTCTAGCCATCTTTACGCTTCCACTGAAAAAGGGAAATTCTCCTTCTGTCGGATGATTTGTCAAAAAACCGATATCTGGATTTAGTTCTGCAATAGGGGTAACAAGGTCGTCGTGATCAGCAAAATTATTGATTGGATCTCCAGAAAAGTACGCCTTTACTCCAACTGCATCAATCACGTAACCTAGGTGAGTAACATCTGGAGGTGCAATATCCGCTTCTGGATCGCCTGCTGGTGGTTTAGCATAAACTGCATAAGCTGTCATCGAACCTAATTCAACTATGTCTCCAGCATCAACTACATGTGTTTGTTCTGCTGGGATATTAGTTTCGGTCAAAATCTGTCGAATACTTTCGTGTGGTCCTACATACTTCACATTCTTGAAGTTCGCGTGAATACGCAGTATGGACTCGGTACAAGTGTGGTCTCCGTGAGCATGTGTCAAAAGTACCGCGTCTGTGCGCAAACGAGATTCGTCCAGAGGTGCTTTGGCATGAATAAACTGTTCAGGAGGTCTTTCACGTGGAAAGTATGGATCTATCTGCACAACGGTGCCGCTTGAATCCCTGAGAGCAAAGGTGCTCTGTTCGAACCAATGAATAACAACAGTGTCTTTCCCGACGTTAAGATCTGTGAGTGGATGCATCTAGGTTCCTCCAATTTTCTTTTGTAAAGTTAAATGTTTCTGATCCTCACGAACCAGTTGATCAAAAAAAACTTTTGCCATTGGGTAATCATTTGGCGATATCACAGGGTTTTTAACCATTAGATACAACTGGGCGTAAACTATCCTGTTTTCGTAACTGTATTTACTGCTGAAACTGGCAAAATGATAATCCTCATTAATTTCCGGTGGAAGTATCACATCCCAACCCTCAGGAATCCGCACTTCGGTTGATCTAACTACTTTTATTGGGTGACTTAAGTCTAGTGAATATTGACGCTCACGCGGTGCAAAGATCTGAGCATAATTCTCAAAATCACCACCAGGNANCGACAGCAAAAATNGATCGTTAGCTACTGACATCNTNTTTAGATCGAAATGGAATTTGATTCTAAACCACGTTGGTNTACTTAGATCTTGTAGGTCTGANATATGGACTTGGTCAACTTGTAAACTNGNAAACCGTCCATTCAATTCAGCTGCGAAAGTTTGCTTGATATTGACTGGGTTAATCTGCTTGTAAGCAAACCGATAATCAATGTCGTATTGTCCAGTTGGTAGAATCTCCATTTCACCACGAATTACATCATCTGAGCCGATCACAATCTTTGTATTAACGATCAATTGATTGAATTCTGGTGGTGCTGTGGGGGTTTCAAGGAACTCGGCCGTCTTTTTTTTCACTACTAGAACTTGGCGTCCCTGATTGATTGCGGGTAGACTTCCGAAAGAACAGGTTTCAGATGTAGGATCCAACCATATGATTTCACCTTCCTGCTGAGGAATCATTGTGATTAGGTGACTGAATTGGCCAGTCGATGGCATNTCTGGGTCAACACGTGCAAANGGCGATGGGTTGATTAAAACTGGGAATGCCTGTACATCAATTTGATCAAGCATTGAAATCATCAAAGTCGTTTTGTCTTTACANTCACCATAACGTTTATGTAACACTTGGCTTGCTAAAGAAGGTTGATATGCACCTTTTCCTAACTCAATTCCAACATATCGAATTTTGCTTGTGACGAAATTATAGATGGTTCGGATTTTCTCGTGCTGTGTTTCTAGACCAGAGGTTAAATTATTGACTATCTGCTTAATGTTTGAATCGAAATCATACCGATCCTTAGCTAACTCCCGATACCAATTTGAAACTTCATCCCACGAATCAAATGAGGAAAAACTGAATCTTGGTACAATCTCATCGATATTAGGCATTCCAACTTCTTCGTGGATTGCTGGGGTTTCACCATAGTGCCAAAGATAAGTTACAATCTCATTCTCTGACACAATCTGCGGTTCGATCATGCAATTCACAGCCTTCCATCGGAAACCTCGATCTTTCGGCAACCGAAACGCATAGTTTGTCTGCAAAGTTGGATTGGTTGACTGGAAATGGAACCCTCCCCAGAACCGGTTCTCACCATTTGACGTGGTGGCATCTTCAATTGAAACTTGGTATTCAATTGTGCAACCCGGTTCAAGTGCTGACATCGAAATCACGTGCCAGACAGTATCAGAATACAAGTTATACTCGAGGAGCCCCGGAGGAGTCACTCTGTTAAATGCCTCCGACTGATATATCGATCCATCAGACAGGATAGTACGAGCTTGATTAACGGTAAGGTACTGAGCATCTGGATTATACGGAATGGCAATATCATCGTACTGTTTAATGCCGCGATATGTTAACAATTTAATTATTTGATGTGTAGTATAACGATTTTGACCGTTGGTCAGGATTTCATGAGAAAACTGATTCAGCAAAATGACAGCATCCGCATTCGGATATGTGGTTTCCGCCAGATATCCATCTCCGATTATTTGCTCATTATCTATTTCAATGATGTCGACTGGGTTGATCTTAACAATATTTGGTGTTGATAGCTGGTTCAAGACTTGCAACCGATCTTTGGCAAGTAGGTTTTCCGAATCTATCTCCAATATTTTGCTGTATTGGATTTGCGCTTCGAAATGTCGACCTTCGTCCTCAAAAATAGCGCCTAGTTGTTGCCGTGCCCAAATGTCGTTATGGAAAAGTCGAATAGACTCTCGGTACTCAGCAATCGCTTCACCTATATCTCCGCGCTCCTGAAAAATAAGCGCCAGATAATTGTGCAAGTTCTTGCTTTCGGTTCTTTGGCATATTGGATCGATAGCTAAGGCTTTCCGTAATATCATCTCAGCATCATCAAGTTTACCGGTTTGCTTATATGCCAAACCGAGATGGTTTAACGCATACAAATCACGAGAATTAATGCGTAGTGAATTTTCAAATTGCTCCGTAGCTGCTTCGTAATTCCCGAGCTTTTCGTGAATATAACCAAGATAATTTCGTGCATTTCGATCCTTAGGTTCCAACGCTAGATAATTGGAAAAGGCGTCTCGCGCTTTCTCATAGTCCTGCGTCTGAAAGTATATCTTTGCTATCTCAATGTGGGGAAGACTGTGTTTCGGCTTTATCAACAGGGCATTCTGAAAAGCTTCAAGCGCCAGTGGGAAATTTCGATCTAGTAATGCCTGGTCAGCTATGCGAATTTGCTCTTTCCATTGTTGATTTCGTAATATGAATGGATCAACCGTTTCTTGTCTTCGTAGTAGATGGCCTTGGCGAATTACTGAACACCCGCTTAGTAAAAAAACAATAAGAGAAAATAAGATCAATTTACGCTTCAAATGATGTATAAACATAGTTGACTAGAATTGGGAAGAAATAGTTGAAATAAAATGCTAGTTATTATCAATTGCTGAGCTGAGCATTATATGCAAAATTTACCTCTAAAACGATCTGAATGATATCAGATTATATTATCAGTTTAACAAATTTGTATTCCAGACTGCAAACAGAAGCTGATAATATAGGAACGTTGACAGAAGAACTGCAGATTTGATAGAATAAATGGCTGGTAGCAAGTGACAATATAACTTTAGGAAATATTAAAATGTCCCCTAAGACAATGTTTAAAAAAATCTGGGATAATCACGTTGTCCGGGAATCGCAAGGTGAGGCCACGGTTTTATATATTGACACACATTTAATCCATGAAGTGACTTCCCCTCAGGCTTTCGAAGGGCTTCGCTTGGCAAACCGAAGAGTCCGTCGACCAGACCAAGCGTTTGCCACTATGGACCACAACGTTCCAACGACAGATCGGTCGTTGCCAATCACTGATTTGCTATCGAAAAAGCAAATGGAAACGTTGACAAAAAACTGCGAGGAATTTGGGATCAGGCTTTATGATTTACACCACTCAAATCAGGGAATTGTCCACGTCCTTGGTCCTGAACTTGGGATCACGCAACCCGGCATGACAATTGTTTGTGGTGACAGTCATACGTCGACACATGGCGCATTTGGCGCCCTTGCGTTTGGCATTGGCACCAGCGAAATTGAGCACGTTCTAGCTACGCAATGTTTACTTCAACATCAACCTGAAACCTTCGAAATCTGTATAGATGGGCAACTTCAGTTTGGTGTGACGGCTAAAGACATTATCCTCTCGGTTATCGGTAAGATTGATATAGACGGTGGTACTGGGACAGTAGTCGAATATACAGGGTCAGCTATAAAGTCGTTAGGTATTGAGGAACGGATGACAATCTGCAACATGTCAATTGAAGCCGGTGCTCGTGCAGGCATGATCGCCCCCGATGATAAAACCTACGAGTATATTGCCGGTCGTGAGTTCGCTCCGAAAGGCGAGGAATTTGATAAGGCTGTCGCCAACTGGAAAAAGTTATCGACTGATTCTGGTGCAACATATGATCATTCAATTACAATATCAGCTGCAGACCTAGCTCCACAGGTTACTTGGGGGACAAATCCTGGTATGGTTATTAATGTCACAGAAACTATACCTGATCCAGACAAAATGCCAACTCAGCACCAGAAAAAAGCTGCAGAAAACGCACTAATGTACATGGACCTCAAGCCGAATACTCCAATTACGCAGATTACAATCGACAAGGTTTTTATCGGCAGTTGTACGAACTCACGCATCACGGATCTTCGNGTTGCTGCGGAAATTGCCAAAGATCGGAAAGTATCTTCGAACGTCAATGCGATCGTCGTGCCGGGCTCGCAAGCGGTTAAGCGTCAAGCGGAAGCTGAGGGACTGGATGAAGTCTTCCGATCAGCAGGTTTTGAATGGAGAGAGGCCGGTTGTAGCATGTGTCTAGCTATGAACGATGATGTGCTTCAGCCTGGCGAACGATGTGCAAGCACATCCAATCGGAATTTTGAAGGTAGACAGGGTAAAGATGGCCGAACCCATTTGGTNAGNCCTCAAATGGCTGCGGCTGCCGCTATTGAAGGGAAATTTGTTGATGTCCGNACTTGGNGAAGNTAAAGGAGTTAATTAATATGGAACCATTCCNAGAACATATTGGTTTGTGTGTCCCATTAGATCGGGTTAACATCGATACAGATCAAATTATTCCCAAGCAATTTTTAAAACGGATCGAACGGACAGGGTTTGGGGAATTTCTGTTTTATGATTGGCGGTACTATGATGATGGTAGTACTAACCCAGATTTTATACTTAATCACGATCAATATAAAGATGGTACTGTACTAATTACTGGTACGAATTTTGGATGTGGAAGCTCACGAGAACATGCCCCTTGGGCTTTACTTGACTATGGCTTTCGCGTAATTATTGCTCCTTCATTTGCAGANATTTTCAAAAACAATTGCTNTAAAAATGGGATCCTGCCGGTGATTCTCTCAACCGAAGNTGTGGAAGAATTGATGTTGGCGGNAACATCTGAAGATGATTATCGNCTTAGAATTAACCTTGAAGCGCAGTTAGTCATTCGGCCAGATGGTGTGTCTTGTNCTTTTGAAATCGATGATTTTCAGAAGAACTGTATGCTGAAAGGTATTGATGAAATCGGTTGGACATTGCAATTTGAATCGCAGATTGCTGATTATGAGGCACAATCNNGNATCTGAATGAGTAAGCTAATTGTGGGCCTCGGGAATCCGGGATCACAATACGANAACACTCGCCACAACGTTGGTTTTTGCATTATAGATCAACTTCTTGCCCAACGGAATTTGGACCGATTTAGAAGTGTCTGTCAATCACTTGTTGTTGAACAACCCAATNCAGAAAATGCAGACCATAAACTGATCTTTGCCAAACCAATGACCTATATGAATCATAGTGGTGTTGCTGTATCNATGCTCGTTGAAAAATATGNGATTGACCTTGAAAAGCTATGTGTGCTTTATGACGACCTGAATCTGGATTTGGGGGTGTTGCGATGTCGTAGATCGGGAACTCATGGTGGACAGAAAGGGATGCAATCTATTATTAAACATCTAGATAGCGACGCATTCTCGCGTATNCGCATTGGGATTGGAAAACCAAGTGGCGAATTCACTGACCATGTCTTGGCCAGNTTTGCAGATCAAGAAATCGATAAAATCGAGCCTGCNATATCACNAGCAGTAGAAGCGGTAGAAATATTCATTAAAGATGGTATTNATGTCACAATGAATCAGTTCAATGGTAAGGCCAACCCTACTGACTGATCTTCNCNAAAACAAAAAACGCAGGCTATGTCAAATCAATCACAAAGCCTGCGTTTCTGTCAAATTAATGTGNTTAGATTAAAAACTGACTTCCATAGAACCAATCAGCCAATCCGCTTCTAAATNACCNTACCAAGCAACGTCTAAGTTCAGCAATTTNAGTATCCTGATGCCAGTTCCAACAGTCGGNAAACCTTGATTATTTCCTGCTCTCAATGCAACTTCGACTAACTGTCCAGGCAACAATCGCACTTCAGCTCCTAGGTGAATGTGATCGGTATACTGNTCGAGGGCAAAATCGCCCAGATTATCATCACCGTTAGGATCGTCCCAAGAAGCAGCNAGCGTTAGATCCAGTAAACTATTATTAATATNTAGCAGACTAAAAGGTTTAGCNGCAACTGCTATAGTGAGGTTCGCAGGAAAGGACTGATCGGATAAACCACTCANTAGATTNCTAAATGTAANCCCAAGATTCAAACCATCCATAGGTGTCAATAGTGAACCNAGATCAACACTGTAACCTGTTGATGTCTCAAGATTATCGCGTGCGTAACTGCTAAATCCTTCATCACCCAAATTGAAGTAATTCTTTTTAAACTCATCTGGGTTCAACACATCGGCAATCATAAACGGATTGTCTTCGTCGGTAAAGATACTGCGGCGAATTAACCTCAGTCCGGCACCGATCTTCACTGACTTTAGAAAAGATGCATCCAAATCGTGGTTGTATGATACAGCAGTGGTCAACGATCCTTGAAATGCAGCACGGTAAATCACTTGGTTATCGAACATCTCCATCACAGGATCAGGCCATGGTAAACCACGTTCAACGATTCGGAAGCTTGTATTTGTCTGAGTCATAGGTATAAAAGAAATACCTAAAGCTAGCTTTTTATTGGCCATTGGTAAAACTAAACCAAACGCAGGCAGGTCCAAACCGAGACCGATACGTCTTTTCAGAATTTCTCCAGCCCTCGTAACGAGAGCTTCTCTCTGCGCTGAAAGGGTTGGATCCATTAACGGGTTATTCGAGTTCGTCAAAGGCACTATCGTTTCGTTGAAAAAGTCTGGCATTGTTGAAGCTTCTTCAACAACATCAGAAGTAAAACGCCCCCGTGCTGCCATTAATTGAAAAACCGTTTTCCCGATGTTGGTCAAACCAGCTGGATTATAATGTACAGCGTAAATATCATCAGCAATCGCTTCATAGGCGTTACCCAATGCGGATACGCGCGTGCTTCTGAAAAGGTAAAGCGGTTTTTGATCCTCTTCTGCGGCTACGCCGGTACACAAACTGACAGCAATAATCAACAATGTGAACGTAGTAACTGTTTTCACAACGTCACCAGTGTAATTCAATTTCATTTTCATCCTCCCCTAGCCGCTAATTTGCTTCTTAGCTTCAACTGAAACCAAATTTTTGATCTTATTTATTACCTCATCGTAGTTTTCGATCTTGAACCCCCATTTTGTTACTTGATCAATTATACCCTTTGAAAGAGCATCAGCAATAATATCATTAAAATCAATCATGGCAACGCCCAGATCTGGAGCTATCTTTTTAGCCAAACTTAACATCTTATCCAAATGATGAATAGCATTCTGCCAATCCATACGTTTAATTGTTCTCACCATACCTGGTAAGTTACTTACTTCCACTTTGGCACCAGTCAGCATGAACAGTGAATCGACAATTGCTTGGCGCTGTGCTTCACTGAGGTCACGGATAAACTCACCAGGTTTTGCCTGATCCAGTTTAGCTTTTCCTGACTCNGTCAATTCAAATTTATACCCAGCGTCTTGTGAGTATTCGATTTTATAGATATCTTCCCCGGTAACCGAAAGGGATCTAACTGCCTCAAGGACGTTCAGATACGATAAGTTCANGTTTACNAGAAGGAGNTCNGCGTCAGATAGAATCGGCTGAATATCNTTGGTTGGGTTTAATGGTGCNCTGGGAATACTTCCCGATTCGTCAACGACTTCCAAGATTTTGTACATTTCNTCAGTCGCAGTTTGCATNTGNCCAACCTGTTGGTCATTCAAACTAGTTAACTTCTCCGGTGTTGGTAGAANCGAAGATAGTTCGGCAAGATCACCTAAATCATTGAATTCNATGTCAATTCCGGCGGCTTTCATNGCTTCCTGAGCCAGATTGAGAGCTTCAGCTGCTAGGGCTTCGGGTGAGCCNGGATCNGGTTCCTCATACCGATCTGGTCGATCAGCACAACCTANGGTAAGACCGATTACAACAACNACTACGATCCTAAAAACATAATTTTTCATGATAATTGAATCTCCTAACATTACTTTAGATAATGAGCGGGATCTATAGCTTCCCCATTTTTCCAAATTTCAAAGTGTAGATGAGTTCCGTTTGAACGCCCTGTATTTCCGACGAGAGCAATAGTCTGCCCTTGGCGGACTTTTTCCCCNTTTTTGACCTTTAAACGAGAATTGTGTGCGTAACGCGTTTCGAAACCATTTTGATGATCAATAACTACCAGNTTTCCATAACTTCCCATTTGACCACTGTAGGTTANAANACCNCCCGTTGCCGCTTTAACGTTAGAACCGTATCNNGNAACNATGTCAATTCCTTTGTGCATGCGCCTCTTTTTTAANATCGGATGTATNCGATATCCAAATCCACTTGTTANTCGTCCCGNAGTAGGCTTTACGAACTTNGGCTTGTAAGGTGGNGGAATTAATNTCTTNCGGAAAGATTCATTTANTTTGGCATCNGGAATAAAGAGTTCTGTNCCCGNATATATTGTATCTGGATCAAGCATACCATTAGACTCAATAATTTTTTCCAAACTTACNTGATAACGGATGGCTATTTCTTCCAAAGATTCNTCCTTCACNACCTTGTGAAGAATTCCACGCTGATTTGGGACNTTGATTGATTGNCCCGGTCGAATTAAATTNCCATTTCTCAATTTATTAACACTTAATAANGTAAACGCATCAAGGCCGCTGTNCTGTGCAATTTTCCACAGGTTTTCATCCTTNTTGACCAGATNAGTTTCTATAGNAAGAGTTGGTTTTTTAATNGGAACATTGAATTTAGCGGAATTTACTTCGGTGAACCTTTCTNCTCGCTNTTTTTGAATCGAGTCTTNGATCAAATTCTGGGTGGATGTGAACTCGTTTATATCAGAGTNAATTGGTTCTGCTAGNATTTCTCTAAAGCTNAGTGGNGTTTCATCCNGTAATAGTTCCTCAGCAATTGCAGAGACATCTCTTAATTTGCTGAATAAAATAAANCTTAANACCAGTATTATAGACATCCACAAAATAAGCTGTCGACCAACAGNCATGCAATTCTCCTTCAAACACTAATTGTTTCCAGAATGAGAACGCACTNAGCATAAATTCCGTTACGTCGAAGTTCTTGAAGGAAAAAANAATAGGCATGAAAAGAGCCGCCTATTAATCCTCTCAAATTCCCTAGGCAGCTTTTCAANGGCTTATAGTTTTNTATTGTTTAGTTTTCTTCAATCCAACTCATCATGCTACGCAGATCTTTCCCTACTTTCTCAATATCGTGCTCTGCTTCATTTCGACGAAGAGATTGTAATACTGNTTGAGNAGCTTGATTTTCCAACACCCATTCACGGGCGAACCTGCCACTCTGTACGTCTTCTANGAGTGATTTCATTTTTNCTTTAACATNTTCATCTATCANAACTGGNCCACGTGTTAGATCACCATACTCAGCTGTATTGCTAATCGAGTGNCGCATCCAAGAAAGACCACCTTCGTAAATAAGATCAACAATTAGTTTCAATTCGTGTAAACATTCGAAGTATGCCATCTCCGGTTGGTATCCCGCTTCAACTAGGGTCTCAAAGGCCGCTTTTATCAGCGCTGTGGTTCCTCCACAGAGAACCGCTTGTTCTCCGAAAAGATCTGTCTCGGTTTCTTCGCGNAAAGTTGTTTCAATAACTCCNGCACGGGCTCCACCAATACCTTTCGCATAAGCAAGGGCCAGATCTTTTGCTTGACCAGTTACATCTTGATGGATAGCAAGAAGNCAAGGTGTACCAGCTCCTTCTGTAAAAACGCGTCTGACAAGGTGTCCAGGCGCTTTAGGNGCAATCATTGCAACATCTATATTCTTTGATGGCGAAATNTGGCCGAAATGAATGCTNAAACCATGNGAAAACATTATCATGTTCCCATCTTCCAGNTTCGGTTCAATCTGATTTGTATATACAGTTCCTTGTANCTCNTCTGGAATTAATATCTGGATGATATCTCCTTCAGCTGNCGCATCTTCAACGCTTTTTACTGTTAAACCATTTGATTCAGCTTCGGAAATGGATCGGCTCGTTGGNCGAAGCCCCACGATTACATTGGCNCCGCTGTCTTGCAAATTTAGTACNTGTGCGTGTCCTTGGCTTCCATAACCAATCACAGCAATTGTGCGTGTTTTGAGTAAATCAAAGTCTGCATCGCTATCATAATAAATTGTTGCCATTAGACCTCTCCTAAAGTGAATATCTTCAAATTAAAGAATTTGAATTTTTGAATTAATGTTTAGTAACCTTCTTACTATTTTCCCGAACTCCGCATAATGGCGACTTTTCCCGTGCGTACAAGCTCACGGATACCGTATGGTCTTAGCATATCGATGACCGCACCTAATTTGTTCTCGTCACCCGTGATTTCGATTGTTAGTGACTCAGAAGCCACATCGATTGTCCGAGCGCGGAAAATATCGACGATTTGCAGTACCTCGCCTCGTTTGGATGTATCAACCGCCACCTTTACAAGAATCATCTCCCGTTCGACATGATTCTCTTTGGAGATGTCCTTAATTCTGATGACTTCAATCAGCCTATTCAACTGCTTCTCAATCTGTTCGATAATGGCCTCATCATTGCCATGTGTAACAATTGTCATCTGGGATGTATTTGGATCCTCTGTCTCAGCAACTGAGAGGCTGTCGATATTAAACCCTCGACCACTAAACAAGCCTGCCACTCTGGCTAGAACTCCGAACTNGTTTTCGACCAAGACAGAGAAAATATGNCTTCTCCCAGGCATTAGGCTAATCCTCGGATATAACCATTCAAACCCTTGCGCGCTTCTTCTTCGTTTCGGATCAAATCCCCCAAGCCCTGTCCTCCTGGAACTATGGGGAAAACGTTCTCTTCTTCCTCAACGATGAAATCGATAACAACTGGACCATCCTCAATTTCCTTAGCGCGCTCAAGTGNGGGGCGAACATCTTCGATTTTTTCAACCCGAATACCTGTAGCACCGAAAGCTTCAGCAAGCTTAGCAAAATCAGGATTGTCATGATAGTCTACAGCGGCATATCTCTTGTTGAAGAAAAGTTCTTGCCACTGACGCACCATACCGAGATACATGTTATTGATAATAAAGATTTTCAATGGCAGTTTCATTGATACCGCCGGTACNAGTTCCTGAATTGTCATGATGAAAGAACCATCACCATTNATATTGACCTGTGTCTTATCTGGCCGGCCAATNTGAGCGCCTATCATNGCTGGCATACTGAACCCCATAGTTCCCAAACCTCCAGAATTAAGCCATTGACGAGGTTCTGTAAACTTGAAATACTGAGCAGCCCACATCTGGTGCTGCCCAACATCNGCAGTAACCATTGCGTCCGAATACAAGTTATAGATTTCTTCTATAACGTACTGCGGCATAATTTTGTCGCCCTTTTGGCGGTATTCGAATGGGTACTTCGTTTTCCAATCATCAATCTGGCGCAGCCAGGGTTCGATATCCGTTTTTCTGTCAACTCGTTTGTTGAGTTCGCGCAAAACGTTTTTAGCATCCCCAACAATTGGCACATCGACCCAAACATTTTTCCCGATGCAAGATGGATCAATATCAATATGGACCTTTTGTGATTTGGGTGAAAACAGATCTAGTTTTCCCGTTACCCGATCATCAAATCGAGCACCGATTGCCACCACTAGGTCCGCATCGGTAAATGCGTAGTTGGCGCAGCACGATCCGTGCATACCAGGCATTTCCATGGCCAATTCATGGGTTTCGGGAAATGCCCCTAACCCCATCAAGGTCACGGTGGTAGGAATATGTGTGTTAATTGCCAATTTGCGTAGTTCCTCAGATGCTTCCGAGAGCACAACGCCGCCTCCAGCATAAATCATTGGGCGCTCAGCATTCTTGATCAGTTCAGCAGCTTTTGCAATCTGGCGCGGATGTCCTTCAGTAGTCGGGTTGTAACTACGCAAATTAACTTGTTCAGGATAATGGAGTTCAGATTTAGCAAACTGTGCATCCTTTGCGAAGTCAATAACAACTGGTCCTGGCTTCCCTGTACTAGCGATATGGAAAGCTTCCGCCACAACCTCCGGTACCTCGGAACTGTCTTTAATGAGATAGCTGTGTTTGCAGATTGGACGTGTTACGCCCAGAACATCACATTCCTGGAATGCATCGTTACCGATTAATTGAGTTGGAACCTGTCCGGTAATTGCCACCATAGGGATTGAATCCATGTGAGCTGTTGCGATTCCAGTTACAAGATTTGTCGCTCCGGGACCAGAGGTCGCCAGTGCTACACCGACTTTCCCGGTTGCACGCGCATATCCGTCAGCAGCATGTGCAGCCCCTTGTTCATGTCGCATTGGGATAAGCTGAATACCTTTAGCCTCGTAGAGTGCGTCAAAGATAGGCATTGCGGCTCCCCCTTGAACACCGAAAATATACTCTACATCCTCGTGTTTCAGGCTCTCAATAAGAAGATCCGCTCCTCGCATTAGCATGTTTCTATACCTCATAGTGATTGTGAATAGAATCTGAAATAAAAAAGCCCCGCTCGTTCCAAAGCCTGGAGACGAGAAGGGCAACAAACCTTACCGCGGTACCACTCCAATTCCTTATTGCGTTACAAACCCAAAAGGCTCTTATTCGATACTATTACGGGTATAAACCGATCAGCCCTATTTATCCTGCTGCGCGTTTCAGACCGACAGCTCCAGGACGACATTCGACCGGGGTTCTTGAGGAAACGTTCCAGCCTTTGCATCTCCTTCTCTATCAAGACCTTCCGACCTACTCCTCCCCTTCAAAGCTTTTAACTTCCAAATGGACACGAAAGTATACACAAGGCAACTAGGACTGTCAAGATTTTTGTATACTATCCTTTGGCTTCAACGTAGCGCCTGGTAACTTCGTCCCAATTAATAACGTTATCGGCAAATGCATCAATATAATCCGGACGGCGATTCTGATAATTCAAATAGTAAGCGTGCTCCCATACGTCCAGACCGATAATTGGTGTGTCACCGCTCATAATCGGGCTATCCTGATTAGCGGTTGAATAAATCTTGAGATCGCCATTTCCGTCGACAACCAGCCACGCCCAGCCAGAACCAAAACGAGTGCTGGCCGCAGTCGTGAACTCCTCACGACCGGCTTCAAGGGATCCGAATGCGGCTTCAATAGCAGTTGCCAACTCTCCAGTTGGAGGACCTCCGCCGTTTGGCGACATAATCGACCAAAATAGTGAATGGTTAGCGTGACCACCACCGTTGTTAATTACCGCTTGGCGTATCCCTTCGGGGACGCTGTCGATTTGGCTCAACAGATCTTCAACTGATAAACCTGCCAAATCGCTATGTCCTTCAAGGGCGCCATTCAACTTAGTCACATATCCTTGATGATGTTTACCATGATGAATTTCCATCGTTTTCGCATCGATGTAGGGTTCTAAAGCGTCGTGGCTATAAGGTAAAGCCGGAAGTTCATGTGCCATTTAATACTATCTCCTAAAATGTGTTAATAGTTTCAATTTCGCAGACGAAACAACNAATTACATGATTTTCNCGATCNATTAGGAAAACTTTTCCATGATGCCGGTAATTATAGCATAAGACATGNTTAAATCCAAATGATTTTGGCTGTGATAATATTCCTGAATTGCCATTGTAAAAAGCCAACTGAATTCTATGTGTAATTCAGATTAGCACCACTAATCGCATACTCAATGGCATGTAATTTGCTAGTTTGGGATTTGCTGTTAAGGCTATTAGCGAGGACATTTGTTTGAATTAGGTCAAAGCGCGCTATTGTTTACGTATAAATAACCAAACTTGGATATGGTATCATTTAGCATCTGATCGCAATGCCATTTATGTCTTTGGTCGTCACCGGTTTACATTAATTAAAAAATTAGAACATTTTAAAGTTTTCTCGCTATATTGATTTCTAATGTTAATTTAGTCTGTCGCATAGAGGTCTATTANCATAATTAAATTGCCCAACAATTATAGAATTAATATAGTTTAAGTTAAATAGTAAATACGTTGGGGGATTCTTACAGCACATTAAGTGGGATTTTGAAACGAGCTGATGTGTCGTACATTGAATTTTGAGGACACTTGTTTATGAATGTTTCAGCGTTTTTGAAAACGAGCAAAATCACTTTGACTTTGCTGATTTCTCTATTCCTGTTTTCAAGTTTAGTATCTGCGGATGACCAAATATGGACGAATGGAANCAGTCAGCCAAACGACTGGGCTGATGGGGATAACTGGCANGGAGATCCTGCTGATGAGAACGTGCCAAAANTGGGTGATACTGCTACCTTCAATGNCGGTGTTGTACCTTCCGCAGGTATAACCTTAGCAAATGTTCCNGATGAAGTGAACATTATAGTGCAAGCCAGTGATAGCGATGTGAGTGTTTCTCTTCCCGCAAGAGTGTACGGGACGATAACGGTCAAGGCCATGAATACTGGTAATGTCACACTTACCTTGCTTGAGGGTACGATATCTACCCAAGCTGTGTTAATTCAATCCTACGGTAGTGGTGAGGCTAAGCTGGNTATAANCAATACTGGTAGNGGCNCCGGATCAACANCTTCTATAACAATGGCATCCGTCAAGATTATTAGTCACGAAGGCACAGCGAAAATGGATGTTAANAATGCACAGTTGNNTGTCANTGGAGANCTNANGTTCCAAAAAAACAATACNAATANTCCAGTAATTGATAATGTAACTGATGTGTGGNTNNNGGGTGATCTTAAAGAGGAAGGTGTAACTTCGACAACATTCACGATTTCTTCTGGGGCAGAATTCGGTTTGCAAATCGGTGGAACNGNCGACCAAGCGATTGACNTGGAACATGCAGTAATTAATGGACCTCTTAGCTTTNNCAATACGGGTATNGCTACTGTGGCTATGGGAGACGAATTGGTNAATTGGAGGGAATCTGACAATTTTTCCTGGTGCTTCCGCATCAATGACCAGTACCGGTAGAATTACAATTGGTGGAGGTAAGATTTTTGATAATAGTGGGACGTTCCAACTGTCAGGTCAGACTGATGATCGTTTGCTCTTTGCTTCAAGTACTGTTGGAACACCATTCGAACTCAAAAATAATTTTGGTGCCGCCCTCGACTTTGAGTGGGTTGCTATCCGGGATTGTCAGTATGGATCCGGTTTACTGGGGGCCGTCGATTTCCTTCCGGGCGACGGCGTTGTCAACGCAACGGGAAATGTAGGCTGGCCAGCAGGGAAATTTGCTTCGCCTGTTGATCAAGGTGCTTCCGCCTTTGATGCGTTTGTCACTACCGCAATTTCAAACGATGGACAATACTATAAACTCTATGCGGATATGAACAGTGGGATCCAGGCTCGGACTGGGCTTGCCAGCCCACATGTATACTTCAATAGTTCAGAAGGAATGACTCTGGGGAAAAATACAGCGTACTGGAATAGTTCGGATGCTCCGAAATTGGTCGATTCACCGAGGAATTACTACTATGTCTACATGGATCCGCAGAACAAAGACGAAAATGAGTACATTATTGTTTCAGATAATAAGCTGAATGTAAGTTTAATTGCGTTTCAGACAACAGCAGATTTTGGAGACCCTGCAGATGATTTGCCTACTTCGGGCCAAGATCAAGCTTTTACTTCAATTAT
>PBXZ01000126.1:0-15851 GCA_002729415.1 Candidatus Poribacteria bacterium
GACAATATCCAGATCTTCTGTCTCAAGCATCTCGATATAATCGGTATAAGACTTTTCAATACCATACTGTTCACCATAGGCTTGCAGCAAATCTGCATTAATATCCGAAATAACGGTCACTTCAGTTCGCGGTTCAGCTCGATACCAATTGGTATGCATATGCGAAATTCCTCCACACCCAATAATGCCAACTTTATAAACTTTTCCCATCAACAACCATCCTCCCTTATACAATTCATAACTATCTTAAAAAATTTTCACTCCAAAAAAACCCGCCCGTTAACCGGAACTTCGATCAAAACAAGTTGGAGCTACCTGGCAACGGATTTGTTCTTTCATCTTTAACACAGGAACCATACCTCTTTGAATACAGATGATAACTGTCGGTCCTCCACGCAGGTTGAAAGGCACCACTACCATCCAATCACGAAACAACTCCAAAACCAGCCTGAGCAGAGGCCATGATACAGAAAGAGAAACCAGCAAAAATTCTTTTTGCACCCGCCAGCAGCAACCGTTAACCTGCATCAGGTTAAAGTCCTGATCTGGATCCGGGACAAACAAACCCGCTTAATATTGGTTATATAACCGACGGAAATCGCTACCGACAACATTATCGACTATATGACGATCACGAAAGAGCGTACGACGCATAGCTGGCATGGTCTCGAGAAGATCGGGATGAGGTTTTAACCGTCTAGCAAATCCACTGTCAACCGGACTATAAAGATTGAAGATAGCGAGCCGATCATTTTCCGTATTGGTCCAAGGCGTACCACTATGTGTTAAAGCTTCAGTGAAGAATACCACTGACCCAGCNGGACAACCGTATGTAGTCCAGATATCAGAATCCGGATCTTGAATTTCATCCGGAGCCGTGTGCACAGACTTGTGACTTCCTGGAACCAGCAACGTTCCTCCCTGTCCTTTTTTTACCGGATTCAGTTCCCAGACAACACGTGTATGCGGACTATAGGCTTTACCGGGAAACGCGTCATAATAGTGCACATCGCCAGGTAAACGATACAGACCGTTCCCGTTATGAGGTCCGAACCCGCCCATACCAACGGACCGATAAAACAGGTGNCTGCCCTCTAAGGANAAACCGTAACACTCCTGNCTGGATANCGGGGGATANGCTGTAAATTCGTTCAAGAGCCCTACCACAANCGGATGATCAAGCAACTTTTGCACGACTCCNCCAAGCGTCGTTCGTTCATGCTCAGGAATTGATTCCGGATCGTGATGCAAACGATGNCAGAAATCCTGCATTTCTTCCAGTTCACTGCCACCTAAAACTTCCGGGACCAGTAACCAGCCGCGTGTATCAAAAACATATTTTTGTTCAACTGTTAGCTCAANAACCGGCTGACCATCTGCATTTTTACCAGGTAAATCACTGGACTCAATTTGTAGAGGAACGCCCAAATTCTTGTTGATTATATACGGATCNTGATTGTTACTTCCCTTCACACTCATTTTCATATCTCATTATTGCCGCTGGCACNCAAATTATCTTCAACATATGGTGANGTTCTGCCATTGAAATCACCATTNACAACGTTACCNCCAGCATAAGGTTCCCTAAACANTGTCTGACGTTTAGCAGGCATAGACTCCANCAGTTTCGGGTGAGGTACCCAGGTATGCCATCTGCTGGCCACNGTATTATACAAATTAAAAATCGGTACACGGTCGATCTCCCGATTTGTCCATGGAGATCCGCTATGCGTAACTGACTCAGTGAAAATAATCAATGATCCCGCGGGACACGAATATGTATCCCACAACGAGCAATTAGCATCCTGTACCGTTTCGGGNGCAGGATAAGCCGATTTATGGCTCCCAGTAATGAATTTAGTCCCTCCTTGACCCTCTTCTACCGGGTTGAGTTCCCAAACAACACGCGTCAANCCACTCCACGCTTTACCTGGTGTNCAACGATAAAAATGCGAATCGCCAGGTAAACGGAACAACCCGTTTCCATTATGAGGATTGAATTTCCTTTGGACATTTCCTTCAACTGATCGAAAGAGCAAATGGGTAGTTTCCATCCGAAACCCGTAGCAATCCTGACTCATAATGGCGGGATTAGCCAAAAATTCATTCATGAAACCAACCACCACCGGATGATCAGTCAGTTTTTGTAAAGGNCCNCCGATGGTACAGCGTTGATGTTCCGGTACACTTTCCGGATCTTGATGCAACTGATAACAAAAATCCCGCATTTCCCTGATATCCTGATCGGACAGAATCCCGGGAATCAGAATCCAGCCATTACGGTCGAAATCGTATTTCTGCTTCTGAGTAGGTTCAACTACCGAAAGNCCATCGGCATTCGTCTGAGTAAAATCCTGCGACTCCAGAACCATAGCGCTACCCAGATTCTTGTTGATGATAAACGGTTTAGAGTTTGCTATTTCCTTNTATGCCATAAGCCAAACACACCTTCANTATAATATAATTTGTATCTTGTTTTTCTGCCTTGCTCNCAATACCTGACACTACCACAAAACACTATTATGATAAAACAATCCAACTGCCATCGATTTCATATCCATCGAAAATGAGAAGACCATCTATTTATCCCAAGGAGAATGTCCGGGATTACACTTGGGGACGAGGCTGATCTCCTTNCCTGAACAACCAGCAAGTTCATACTTGGCAAAATGCGTATCCAACCGTTGGGAAAGGGTTTCTATTTCGTCTTCGTAACTGGTGTCNTGGATACGGTTTTCACGTTCGCGTGGATCAATCTCTAAATCGTAGAATTCATGGTGATATTGGCTGNTTGGACCCGGATAACGTTTAATGAATTTACGATTGTCTGTCCGAANAACCCTGGCATTGCCATATTCNCCAAAATATGCGTCACGCCACGCCTGNTTTTCACCTTTCAACATTGGNAGATACGATTCACCGGGAGAGTTAATCTCCTGTCGCTTGGACTCATCGGGAACAGCATCTGCTGCATCTAATAGCGTCGCAAACAGATCGCANTGNTCAACCATCTGGTTATGCACTTGTCCGGCCGGGATTTGGTCTTTCCACGAGAACAAGCACGGCACCAAAATGGAGGTATCAATAAAATTCTGCGGGATAGTAGCGTTCCCTTTGGAATTCAGCCCATGATGACCGGTCATTAAACCGTGATCAGCTGTATATACAACCAGTGTATTGTCGAGATCTCCTGTTCCCTCAAGTTCATCGATAATTCGACCCATTTGTTGATCAATAAAAGTCACCGCNGCATAGTATTGCGCCAGTTGCTCCCGGTTTTGATCTGGGTCTTTAGGCCANCCNGCATTAATGGAACCGTGACAGGGAGAAAAAGTCTCGTTTGGAATATCCTGAAAACTACAGTCACGGTANGATTCAACCANCCGTTCAGGATGCTGGCTGAAAGGACCATGTGTATCAACATACCCGACAGTCAAAAAGAATGGTCGGGTCTGATCCCTTTCCCGGATGAAATCGATTGACCTGTCAGTAAACGCNCGAGTTTGAAATCCAGTATAATCAATGATTTCCCCTTGATCCGAGAACTTAATCTCACCTTTATGCGGATATTGCCGTTCACCATAACTGAACCAGCGATCAAACCCGGATTGAGGGGTCCAACTTTCACCGCAATGCCATTTTCCGATCAATCCCGTTTGGTACCCAGCATTTTGAAGGAGNTGCCCAATGTTAGTCTGATCCACTAAACCCGGATGTTGACTACCTGGTTCCGTTGTCTCAAAGATCCAATCATGAATACCGTGTTGCGAAGCCAACCGTCCAGTAAAAAAACTGGCTCTAGCNGGTGAACAAACTGGTGTTGGAGTAAAAGCGCGTGCCATCCTGACACCCGTTTTGGCCAAGTAATCCATGGACGGCGATTGAATTTCACTGTTCCCNTAACAACCAGCAGCCCACTGGCCATGATCATCGGTCAAAAACACCAGAATATTGGGTTGCTTCACAAGTAAGGTCCTCCCTAATTAAATTNCCAGTTGAATTTCACAATCTAAGNTAGATNTGTCCTGACACAACACAATTGGGATTTTAGCATCCTCAGCNTACCTGTCAAGACAAAACATACTAATTACTCCACCANCTTTTGACAACATGTTACAGTACTCTATCTATGCCGTTGATAAAACTCATCTGACATGCTATACTCAAGTTTTGGTAGAAACATGTAAAATTCTAATTGGTAATGCGTGCTTTCCTAATTGTCCTGGTTATTCTTAAATGGTTGNTGTTGCCACAAGAAGTCACGGCACACGATGCCTTTTATCCGCACCACAGNCANGACTTTTCACCAGCAGAGGTTGAACGACGAAAAGACCTGAGAATAACCGTCCTGATCATAACCTTGGCATTTGCCGTGCTGATGACAATCCTAATTTCCCTTGCCTTCAGCCAGACATCCAAAGTTGGCGCAACGCAACAGGAAAACGACCAACACCGACTAAATCAACGCGTAAATCAAGCAGTGGAGGCTGCATCACAGGAAATGATGGTTAATGGGACGACAAGTCAGGCAATTTCGGCCGCACTTACAGCCTATGCTTCAAACGCGGGCGTTTCATGGCATCAACAACCAATTACTGGAGATAGGGTTCGATGCAAAATTGGCTTGGATATTGTGATTATAAGTGTTAATTCTCAGCAAATCGACATGCAAGTCAGTTCAAAGGATACCAGTACGCAAGTGATTCAAAAATTAACCTAACACTATAATAAAGGAGCAATTTGTTATGGCCAAGCCATTAAAAGTGGGATTAATCGGTTGTGGTGGCATCTCTGGCGCTCATATGGGCGGTTACCAGGAATTATGGAACAAGGAATTTCGGCTATTCGACATCGTAGCTGCTGCCGATGTGAATATCAGTGCAGCAGAAACNCGTGCCCAACAAGCACAAGAAATGCAAGGGGGAGATTTACCCAAAACCTACGATACGGTCGACGAAATGCTGGATAATCATCCCGAAATCGAATGCGTTGATATCTGCACACTTCATAGCGAACACCACGCATTAGCAATCAAAGCCCTTGATGCCGGCAAGCACGCAATAATCGAAAAGCCGCTCGGAATCACTATGCGTGCAGGCAAACGCATCATGGAGGCNGCAGAACGAAATGATCGGATTTTGTCCGTAGCCGAAAACTACCGTTTAGGCGGACACGAACGTGCCCGACGTTGGGCGGTTCAACAAGGAATGATCGGTGATCTTCGCATGTTTTTCTGGATCGACGTTGGTGAAGGTCTCGGCAAATGGGGATGGCGCAACTTCAAAATGCAAGCCGGAGGCGGTTGGGCACTCGATGGCGGTGTCCACTTTACAGACTTAATGCGTTTTAACCTCGGCGTAGAAGCCAAAGAAGTCTATGCCATCAACAAAGCCTACGAACCATACCGCTATGATGACGCTGGCAAACGGGAAGGTGGTTACGATGTCGACGTTGAAGATTGCATGATCTCCACCATCAAGTTCGACGACGGCATTTCCGCCCAATGGACCTGGGTTGGATCTGCTCCGGGTCAAGGTTTTAATCGCAAAACAATCTATGGATCAGAAGGTGCATTGGACTGGGGTTCAGGTCTTCATCCACGTGGTGGTGAATCCATCAGTACCGATGAGTTACACAAACAATTCATGGCAAGCCTCAGCGACACGGAAAAAGAATATTTCTTCCCACGCGAGATCGGCAATACAATCTCAATTGAATTGAAATATTTTGCCGATGCCATCAATGACGGCGGTCAACCTGAAGTAGACGGGATGGAAGGCTATCGATCACAAGCTGTTTGCATGGCTGTCTACGAGTCAGGACATTTTGGTAGAGCAGTGACGATCGAAGAAATCGAAGATCTATCTCTGGAAGGATACCAGAAAGAAATCAACGATGAACTTGGCATTGAATGAGATNCTAAACGTGCATAATCGTCAATTCGGGTTAACAGTCTCGCAACTTGACAACCACTATNGAAGTGAAGTTGATTGTTTGTCAAATCAATGCTCCGTTATGAGTGGTTTCATTAGGTTATTTCACAATGAAACCACTCATAATACGGCTTCTTCGACCTGTGTACTCTACTGTATAAACCAGAGACATCTCAGCAATAGATTTTAAGTAACTAGACCATACATATTACAAAAAAGTTGATGTAAACGAATTATCCCTACCGTTATAATCATTATGCGGCAGATTCCCAACAGCGAATACTATTTCACCCAACTTCCCTGTAACAAATGTGCAATGGACACTTAAATGCATTCAACACAAATCCTGAAATCCGCAGATTTCGTGTTTATGGTTCAAGACCAAGAGGTTGAATTCACGGACCTAATCCCAAATTTCTCAGTTTTAAGTCGGCTGGGTATTGTCAGCCAACAACCCTCAGACGGAATTGGTGCCAGCAACTTAATTATGGCATGCGTAACAGAATTCTATAACTTTTACCGACACCAAAACGACTTCTTTGCTTACCCCGATTATTTCAGTTTTCAGACGTCAAACATCTCGATCAATTATTCGCACTTTGATATCTGGCCATCGCACAAAAACCTACAGGTCGAACGCAAACCGGAGAAAATCCTGCGAGCTCTCAACGACCACGGTATCGATATTCTTCTTGTCCCCTACAAAGAGCCTACTGACCACGTATTTGAGCCAGCAACACTTTCAAGTGCAAAACGTCGCATTCAGAAATGTTTCCTCTACAATACAGAAAACAGGTTGCCTGATCACAACTTCACAATAAAACGACAAACCGCTCCATTTTACGATTCAGTATTAACAGTTATAAACTCNATATCCGATCCAGTTTTCCGCAGTCAATTCTTAAATCAATGGCGTGAGCAGGTCCATCCCAACGGTGAAACTATCGAAGCATACTGTCAAGTAAGTATGGATGAGGCACTGAAATTCTTACCTTTTTGAAGCTTAGTTAAACCGCAATGCATCAAAACCAATATCGAACAAGCTTCTCTTTTACAATCTCTCTCATACTTCATTTGTGTGTAACGCTTTACATACTGATCAGTTTTCCTACCTGGCACCGTCAGATACCAATTGCGGAACCAATTATCATGAAAGCCATCTCAGTTAATCTTAGGCATAACCAATTCCACATGACTGCTCCCAAAAAACTGAAGAGACTTACATCCTCTTCCACNCGTCAAATNTCCAAGCGTAAATCAATCACAAGTCGCCAATCACAGCCAAAACCATCAATAAAATCNATGAGATTCCAAACAGAANTTATTACAACAAACGTAGCACCTCTNCACACCAAAGCTAATTTAANGCTTGCAACCGATTCANCCNTGGCAGAAGCCGAAAACCAATCAGAAACCCAAATAGGTATCAGTGAAAAAGTAGTCATCGAAGCCAAGCCANTTGGAGGAAAAATTGTTCAGATNCAGCGTGGTATGTNCCAGTTACAGCAAGCAGATTCAGCTGAAGAGGAACAAACCAACCCGGACAAAGAAACGCCAACACTCCACCAGACAATTGAGGAAGCTATTAAAACGATCGCCAGCAGCATTGCAGATGGCACTGATAGCTCTCCAATCGATATTGTTTTTCTGCTCGATGCAAGTGGTAGCATGGAAGACAATATCCAAGCTGTCGGTAACCATCTCAAAGATATGGTGAAAATTTTCCAAGAACATCAGATCGATTTCACTATGGGTATTGTAAAATTCAAGTATACGGCTTTGATCTTTGAGCAAACCAAAGATTACAATAAGTTTGAACGGTTACTTCAAAACATGGAATGCGGAGGATCTGAACGTGCGCTACACGCCATAGTAAAATCATTACAACGGGTAAATTTTCGTCCAAATGTGAGACGACGTTTCATCCTGGTGACCGATGAAGGTTTCGAAGGTGATAAATCCTACAAAATCACCGAGGTGATTGCATACTCACTACAAGCTGGAATAACAGTGGATGTGATCGGGATTCAAGACAAATTCCATAAATATTTAGCACGACAAACAGGTGGATTGTGGTTTCCAATTCCCTAGATCAAAAATCATTGATTAATCGTCATCTAACATTATCTCCATACTCACTATGGATTTTAACACTTAAATTTCTCCTGCTACCACATAGCTGGGCAGTAATCCCCGATGAACTTATTGCCTCGATNCAATCCGAGAATTTACGAAGTCATATCATCGCCCTNCAAGAAAATTCAGATCGCAATACCGGNAAATTGTATCGNACTCGGAACGCTCTTCANCNGCANGCTNCNGATAATGCCGCCAATTANATTACCGATCAATTNCGACGTTCTCCACAACTTNANATTNGANCNNANNANTTNAGCGGCATGAGAAANGTNATNGCCAGGCTACCGTCANGGNANACAGCCNANNCCAACCGGATTTTNATCTTNTGTGCACACTACGACTCAAAAGCGAATCNAGATNCCAACTGGAACCCNCTCACNTCAAAAGCGCCNGGAGCGNATGACAACGGAACCGGNGTGGCAATAATGCTNGANANTGCTCNCNTNTTAAGCGCATTNAAGTTCANCTGNGAGTTNCGCTTTATNGCCTTTNNCGGNNAAGAANTNGGGCTCATNGGAAGCCANCATNACGCCAANAAAGCAGCAGAATCAGGTGAANANATAGTTGCCANNTTCAACATTGANATGNTCGGCTTCAANTGGATNAATGATCANNTCGANATNGTNACGAATAANCGTTCATCATGGATNGNGGAATTTACCCGAATCATCANTAACTGGTTTGATTTTGANCTNGANNTCCATGAATTNCGNGATGACCTGTTCGGTTACAGTGACCACAAACCNTTTTGGGATCAAGGNTATGATGCCGTAACNNTGGTNGAAAACATTACNCCNTGGCGTGATTCCAGAGGATANNAAGCAAACCCGTTTTACCATACTTCCAANGATACAGTTGATAANATNAANCTGAANCTTGTNACCAAAGTTGCACGGTTAGCCCTTACCGTATTGTATAATTTGGCCAGCCGAGATTCCGTTTTTTTGCCGACCAAACCGTTAATCACCTTTGACTCACCACCTACTGTCAACCAAAGTCCGTTTAAAATCAAAGGACGCATCCTGTCACCATTCCCATTAAAGATTGCTATAGAACCTGAAAATCTGATAGCTGATATTGATCGGGTCAACCGAGTCTACAGTGCTCTTACTCCCTTAAAAAACGGCATTAATCATATTAAAATAATTGCCACCGATGCAATCCAAACAAACACATTTGAACAACAAATTGAATATCGACCAGACTTTGAATGGATAAGCACACTGGTCTATCCGAACCCTTCCTACAAAGATCTCGTCACATTCCGCGCGGAGTCGAATCGACCGGTTGACAATATGCAAGTAGCTGTCCACCAAGTTGACGGAACCCTCGTACGGAAAATAAATGGCGTTGCCAGCCAGTCAAATTCAAAAATCTGGTGGGCTTGGTGGAACAGGAAGATAACCTATGGAATCGAGGTTGCAACTGCAGTCTATATCTGTAAATTTGAGGTGGAATCGGATAATAGAATTCATGCGAGACACGAAAAACTGATCGTGGTAAGAAAATGAACCAAAACCCACAACACATCCCGGTATTACTTAATGAAATTATCGATATGCTATCACCTAAAAGTGAAGGTATCTATATTGATGGAACCATTGGATTAGGTGGCCACACATCAGCAATATTGGACGCATCGATTCCAAACGGTCGAGTCATTGGAATCGACCTGGACCCTTACGCACTGGAATTGACAAGCGACCGATTAGGAGACAGAAATAATCGGTTGACATTGGTTCACGGCAACTTTAGAGATCTGGACCAGATACTAACCCAAAATTCTGTCTCGGCAGTTGACGGGATACTGCTAGATCTTGGAGTTTCATCGATGCAACTCAATACTCCTGACCGCGGTTTCAGTTTCCTGAATTCCGGGCAATTGGACATGCGGATGAATCCCAACCAGAGAGTTTCCGCCCTTAAAATTGTCAATGAGACTAAAACAGAACAACTAGCGAATATTATTTATGAATTCGGAGAAGAACGGTGGTCTCGAAGAATTGCTCGTGCAATTGAAAGGGTTCGTAAAACAAGTAAAATCACGACAACACAGCAACTGGCGGAAACTATCTCCGCAGCAATACCAAGGAAAAAACGATACCAACGAATTCATCCAGCAACCCGAACCTTTCAAGCTCTACGGATCGCAGTTAACCAAGAGTTGGAAAGTCTTGATATCGTACTAAATCATGCAATCACAGCCTTAAAATCCGGAGGAAAACTGTGCGTTATCAGTTTCCATTCACTGGAAGACAGGATCGTCAAAAGACGATTTCGAGAACTGGCTAAGCCGTCTAACGATCTTAATCCCCAGTTAGCACACCAAAAGTTGATTCCTCCTCCAATCGAAATCGTGACAAAACGTCCAATCACAGCCTCAGAAGAAGAAATTTCAAAAAACCCTCGTGCCCGCAGCGCGAAATTGCGTGTTTGCACTAAAATCTGTGAATCTGGAATCACGAATCAGACGTTTATTTAACGCAACACATACTCTAACGATCTCACAGTGTCCATATGAAACCAGTCCAAAAAAACACAATCAAACTTATAGCTTGTACCGGATTAACTATTTTTATTATGTTGCTAGCTACAAATGTTTGGCTCTCAACAACACGACACAAAATCACTCAGCAAATGCGAACAGAATTAGCAGCAGAAAAGAACAGATTGATTAACAAGATCAACAAATTAGAAGCAAAAATAGCAAAACAAAAATCAGTTACATCTGTACGACAAATAGCAAAAGAACTGAACATGATCCAATCCGATAAACCAGTTGAAATTTTGCAGGCAGAAATCAGGTAATGACCCCAGAAAATTCAAGAGAATTGAAAACCCGTTTATCCCTAATTTCCTTAGGAATGCAATTTCTTTTCGTCTTGCTGATAGTAAGACTGTTCATTATTCAATTCGTGCTTGGTCCACAATTACGCGAACGATCAGCTAATCGAACCAAAGTAACAATAAAATCAAAAACTAAACGCGGAAAAATCACTGATCGTAACCATAACATTTTGGCTGTTAACCGCGACATGCTTGATGTACATGTTGACCCTAAAGTTATCAAAACAACACCTAAAAACCTAGCGAGACAACTCTCCCCAATCCTATCTGTACCAGAAGAAAAACTAATTAGAGCCTTAAAAAAGAAAAATCGACGCTTTGTCAGACTGAAAAAAAAATTGGATTACAGCCAAATTGACAATATAAGAAAACTCGAAAGAAAACACTATGGTTTAAGCCACGCAATACGCGGCGGCCGAATCTACCCCAAAGACCAACTGGCATGTCACATCATCGGCTCAACTAATTTCATGAACACCGGAATCGACGGTATTGAACATTTTTACGATAGTGTCCTAGCCTCAACTATCGGCACAGAAACTGAACTGAAGATAGATCGGGGAAAATACCTCACACAACCTGAAAAAGTCTATGAAAACTCGCCCAAAAGTAACGACACTATTGTCTTAACTATTGACGAATACATACAAAATATAACTGAATCCACCTTGGAACAAGGTTGCAACAGATGGAAATGTCCACGCGGTACAGCGATTGTAATGCGCTCAATGACGGGTGAAATTCTAGCTATGGCTAATTACCCCAACTATAACCTGAATCAATACACAAAAACTCCCGAAGCATCGAAACGTAACAACGCAATATGGATGGAATATGAACCGGGCTCAATCTTTAAAATTGTGACGGCAACTGCAGTACTCAACGAAGGTATCCATACACCTGACTCAGAATTCTACTGTAACAACGGTGAAATCACATTACCAAACGGACATGTGATTCGCGACGTCAAAAACAATGCAACGTTAACACTCCGCAAAATCATACAAAAATCAAGCAATATAGGCATAATGAAAGCTGCCCGTCATCTACCCCACATAAAATTCCAAGATTATGTGTCACGTTTCAAATTTGGCCAACGAACCGGAATTGACCTACCTTACGAAAGAATAGGATCTTTGTGGGGACTTCGTGTCTGGGACGAACACTTAGCAGCAACGGTTCCGTTTGGACAAGGTATTTCAGTAACTCCACTCCAGATGCTTTGCGCCATCAACGCAATTGCCACCGGGGGTCGCTTAATGCGTCCTTATATCATGTTGCAGAGACTAACTTATGACAACAAAATCATCGTTCAATCAAAACCGGAAAGCCGCGGCTGGGTCATGTCACCAGAAACAGCACAAACTATGAAAGGGATCCTAGTCGGTGTCACAGAATCAGGAAGTGGAATCCGAGCTCGAGTCAACGGCTATTCGGTTGCCGGTAAAACGGGAACATCACAAAAAGCACTGAAAGGTATCGGATACGTCCGTGGTAAAGTGGTGAACAGCTTTGCCGGCTTTTTACCCGCTGAAAACCCGCAAATTTCGATAATCATTGTACTTGATGAACCAGCTAATGCGCCTTTGAGTAGCACATCAGTCGCACCTATGTTCCAAGACATCGCGGAACAAACGATGCGTTATCTAAATCAAACTGAACTTTTTGCACAGGCAAAAATCCGAATGAACTAAAAGGCGTAAGTATGAGCCTTGATAAGTTACTGGAAAATGTAGACGTTGTTGCCATAACAGGCCAGTCCCAAGCTGTGGTTACTGGAATTACAAGCAAACACTACGCTGTGAAGGAAGGTTACGCTTGGATATGTTACAAAGGCATACATGTAGATGGCCACCAGTTTATAAATCTNGCCATTGAAAAAGGCGCAAGAGTCATCATCGGAGACCAACCACCGCCGAAAGATCTACCCTCTAACCTGACCTATGTACAAACCTCAAACGGTCGAATCGCTCTATCACATATCGCAGCGAATTGGTTCCTGCAACCAGCAAAACAACTGAGACTAATCGGCATTACAGGTACGAATGGAAAAACTTCAACNGCATATTTTACNGANTCAATCTTNAAAGCNGCAGNAATNAANACAGCCTTGCTNGGNACNATTNANTACCANTTNGGNNAATNCATCNTGCCAGCNAAAACNACNACACCAGATCAAATNAGANTNCATAANCTTTTTNTGCGCATTGCCNATGCCAAAATCAAACACGTAATTATGGAAGCATCNTCGCAAGGGATGGCACAATACAGATTGTCAGGACTTACNTTCCATGTTGGTGCTTTTACCAACCTAACACAGGATCANCTAGATTATCATCACTCCATGGAAAATTATCTTGAATCGAAGCTGACACTGTTCCAACAAATTGATCCAGAAAGCGGGTGTGCTATTGTTAACATGGATATCCCAGCGGCAAATCGTGTTGTTAAAGCAACCAACGCTCCCGTGATCAGTTATGGGGTCAAGTCGGAAGCCGATCTCATGGCAAGCGATATTTCCTCTGACCTTAACGGCNTTTCNTTTAAGGCTATAACCCCNAAAGGCAAAGTAATCATCAANCTTCCGNTGCTTGGTGATTACAANGTTTATAACGCACTAGCTTCCATCGGTATNGGACTACATAACANGTGTTCGTTAAGTCAAATTAAGAAAGGCCTTGAATCAACAATTGTACCAGGTAGATTCGAACCAGTTAACTGTGGACAAGACTTCGCAGTAATCGTCGATTATGCACACACGCCAGATGCACTTGNGAACCTACTTCAAGCAGCAAACCGAATCAAGCAAAATCGCACAATCTGTGTTTTCGGTTGTGGTGGCGATAGAGATCAATCGAAACGACCAATGATGGGAGAGATAGCCTCGAAACTGGCAGATCATAGTATCATTACTTCGGACAATCCACGAACCGAGGATCCGGATCAAATCCTAGCCGACATTATCAGTGGAATAGCCGATACCACACGCTATCAACTTATCCCTGATCGAAGAATTGCTATCCGTTGTGCGATTGAACTTGCACAGACGGGAGATCTAATTGTAATTGCAGGCAAAGGACACGAAGATTACCAAGTTATCGGCCAGGAAAAACTACCGTTTGATGACCGGCAAGTAGCCAGGGAATTTCTAAATCCCCAAATGACCACTGTTGATCAATGATAACGGTGCTTATTCCCAAGTGGCAAAATTCTGGATGAATTCAGCCACTTCTCCGACAATCGAGTTCAACAGGGATTCCCCTTTTTCAGCAGTTGCTGCCTCCGGGTTTCCCATAGCACCAGTCGGGGCAGAAGTGGTAAGTCGCTTGGCTACATTCACCCGTCCCCCATGCTCACTATGATAATACGGTGTATCTACTAATGGTGGACTAGCCGTCACTCTTTCCATTCTGACTAATTCCCCCTGTACATGTAACATCATTGATGTTTCATATTCACAAGCGTGCGACAACTGTTTGCTCGTCATACCATGTAGTTCAGCTGACATGTTGGGAGCAGCAATAGTCCAATACGACCCCAAAGCAAGCCACATATCATCATAGACCTTTGACTCGTTAACCAGTTCATTGATTGCCTGAGTCCCGGGAACAATGTTGCCTCCATGTCCATTGAGAAAATAGACACGTCGAAAACCCGCTTTGGCAATTGATCTTACAATGTTTTTGATCACATCTGTGTATAAAGCACTCGGAACACTAACAGTACCAGGATGATCAAGATGATGATCAGAAGAACCAAGCCAAAGCGTTGGTAACATGTATATCTGATCGCCAAGTTCAATCTCAACACGATCAGCAACAGATGTTACCAAATAGGTATCCGTAAGCAGCGGNAAATGATGTCCATGTTGTTCTAAAGAACCTAGTGGTACCACAACAACACGGTTTTTATCAGCCTTCTCAATATCAACCCAGCAGTTATTACCTAATATCATAATCAAACTCTCCTAAAATGGTAAAGGTTGCCCTTCATTTTCTGTTGCTTCTTTATAAAGCGCCTGTAGTTTTTGCGTAATCTGTCCCACNCAGCCGATACCGATTTGGCGNCCATCGACTTTTAGAACAGGCGCAAGTTCCCCCATAGTNCCTGTTGTAAAAACCTCGTCAGCAGAATGCACTTCGGATAACGACACATTCCTTTCTGTAACGGGAATACCATTTNCCTCGGCAATCTTCAGAATTATCCCACGCGTAATACCTGACAGACAACTATCGGCATGTGGTGTCAATAANCACCCTTTTTTAATGATAAAGATATTGGTCGCATTTGTTTCCGAAACAAAACCGTTAAGATCCAACATAATTGCATCGTCCACACCAGCAATGTTAGCTTCAATTTTTGCNAAAATATTGTTTATTAAATTGTTGTGNTGGATTTTTGAATCNATACACTGTGGATTATTACGCCGTACTGAGGATGTAATTAAACCAATACCATACCTATCATACACCGGAGGTTTCCATTCTGGAACAATGATCAAACAGGGTCCATACTGATTATATTCGGGATTCATGCTTGACGTAACTTTCAGCCCACGACTGAGCGTCAGCCGCATATGGACCCCATCACGCATGCCATTAGCTTGCAGGGTATCGTATATTGCTTGTTTGATTTCATCATGGGTAGGAATCTGCGCAAAGGCGAGAGCTTGAGCCGAATCACGAAGCCGATCCAGATGCAAATCCAGAGCAAAAATTTTCCCCTCATAAACCCGTAACCCTTCCCATACACCATCACCACCTTGAACGAGGCTATCAAAAACAGAAATCTTTGCCTGATCGCGTGGTAGAAGTTCGCCATTAATATAAATCATGATGTCGGCATTACGCGGATCCGGTAAACTAGGTGTCTCCATTCAAACTCCTCTCCTCAATTTTGCAGAATACTCATATACTTGCACGGATTGCTAAA
>PBXZ01000127.1:0-26078 GCA_002729415.1 Candidatus Poribacteria bacterium
CAAGTTTTTTCCGAAAATACCAAAACAGGCTAAAGGCAACTACCATCATCAAAAACTCGTAAAGCGGAGTTGGGTAAACGCTAAACACCTCCCCGCTGATCCGATCAATAGTCGGCTTAATTCCTGCGGGAAATTTCATACCCCAAGGCCAAGACAAAGTGCATCTTCTTCCATAACAACCATCCCCAGCCAGCAAACACCCAATACGCCCAATTCCATGACCAAGTAACAATAAGGGACCTATGGCGTCGATTGTCGGCAGAATCGGATTACCAGATCTGTGTATCGTATATAAAACAGCTACTGAACCACCAATCAAACCTCCATACCAAACTAAACCACTGGATGAAATCAAAGCGCTCAAATCTCGGTACTCAATGGCGTAGTAAATTTTAGCCCCAATAATCCCAAAAACAAGAGCACGGAAAACTATAGGAAAGGCAAGCTGGACATCAATATTTTTTCGAGGCAATTCACGCTGTAGACCAACCAAAACCGATAGAAATGCAAGTGCCATCATAATCCCGTAGGAATGGATTCCAATCGGGATAGTTTTCCCTAAAATTGTAATAGGACCGAAATCATATAACGTCGGAAACATGCCTAAGAGAACCTTTTCAATTTAATATAAATCAANCTTAAACAATTAATNCNACTATCATAGCANGNCTTNANAACGTATCGCAAAGAGAAATACGATCNCCAATCATAACTGGNACNACATCAACTAAATCAACACNTGAACAAAATTNNAGATCACTCTCNANNCCAATACTAGCTAAATAACGACCGTGATCACTATTTTGGATTGATTCAAATACTCGCTGGTGATGTTCCTGGAACAAAAGCCGAGAGGTCTTGGCCGAATCAGTGAGACAAAACTCATTCTCAGCTCGACAAAGGATATTAACACACGCACCAGCGAAAAGCGCATCCTCCGTNCAAAATTGGCCCTCACGCCCAGAACAAACAAAGGCAACATGATTATTTGTCTGATTAAGAACACGGATCAACGCTCCCAAGTTAAGGAATGATCCAATAAACATCCACTTGGCTGACACACAAGCGTGCATGGTTCGTGTGCCATTTGTTGTTGTGATTATAATTGATCTACCAGACACAACAGATCTTTGATATTCAGATGGCGAATTACCTAAATTGAAGCCATCAACGAGTTTACCATGACGTTCTCCACCAATTAACATATTTGGTCGCTTCTGGCGAATGGCGAAGGCTTCTTCTGGTGTCAACACAGGTTGGACATACGTTGCACCATTTGCAATGGCAAACGTAATTGTCGTCGTCGCACGCAAAATGTCTATGACGACAACACTTTTACCTTCCAGACATGTAAACGGCAACAAATCTGGNGAGAAAATGACATCAAGAGATCTAATCATTGGGTAGGTCTCCAACCAGTAAGCGCTCTCCAACACCAATTGCAGCTTTTAACGCCAGAATAGCAACAAGTTCNGGGTCTCTCCCNGTGAACGTACGTTCCGTCTCAGCAAANGTTCCATAATCCGCTGTCCATTCAGAAATAATGATGGTACACTTCCAGATGCCATCATTCACTTTCCAAATGTCGNCAGNTTTTTTTTTTACATTTTGACAAATGAGNTCCTGCAGCTGATCAAATGTTGGAATCCATACATCCGGATTGGCATTTTCAGGTTTCAATGCTTGAATTTTTGCATCTAAACATTGGGTTAAAAACTTGTCTTTGGAGGTATCACACTTGGACATTGATCAAATTCAAACTTTCCTCAAAGAAAATAATATTTCCGCCTGGCTACTTTACGACTTTCGAGGTATCAACCCAATTGCACAAAGTATTGCCGGACTTCTAGACCGAAAAATCACACGCCGCTGGTTTTGCTANCTCCCTTCAGCAGGCAAACCATTTTGGTTGATCCACCAAATCGAACTTTCGCATTTTTATGACATATCTGGAGAAATCCAATCATACTCCAGTTGGAACCAACTTCACAAGGCACTTGGACAGATGCTTACGCCTGGATCAAAGGTCGCTATGGAGTATTCGCCAAACGGGGCAATTCCCTATATCTCCCGAGTCGATGGNGGAACCCTTGAATTGATCCGGTCTTTTGGCATCGATCTATGTTCTTCGGCAGATTTAGTGCAGTTAATAGANGCCCGTATCTCTCCAGATCAATACACAGGGCACCTTGAATCAGCAAAGTGTATTTTGCAGGCCAAAGACTATGCATTCAAATGGATAGGAGATCAAACACGACNAGGTCAACCTATTACTGAATACGATGTGCAACAAATCATTCTAGANCAATTTNACACAATGNATCTCATCACCGATCANCCACCTATTGTTGCTGTAAATGCAAATAGCAGCGACCCTCATTATTCACCATCATNAACAAAACATAAACCGATCAATCAAGGCGATTTTGTNTTAATTGACNTGTGGGCAAAACAGAAAANCCCAGATGCCATCTTTGCGGATACGACNTGGACAGGTTTTGTTGGCAAAAAAACACCAGATAAAATTAGTAAGATTTTTGACATTGTTCGTCGGGCTCGAGACCTAGCTGTTGAATTCATAACAGAACACATTGAAGNAGGAAAAAAAGTTTACGGATACGAAGTTGATGATGTCGTTCGTAACTTCATNAGCCAACATGGTTACGGAGACTTTTTTCCTCATCGGACTGGTCACAGCATTGGCACACATATTCACGGCAATGGAGCAAATATCGACAATTACGAAACGATGGATCAGCGGTTACTAGTCCCAAATACCTGCTTTTCGATTGAGCCTGGCATTTACCTCAACGATTTTGGCGTTCGTACAGAGATTGATGTTTTTTTAGCTTATCAAGGNAAAGGCGGCGCAAAAGTGACAACCGTCCCAGTTCAAAATCAGATATTGAGGCTGCTGTAACTTGATAATTTCGACGCTTTAAATCAACCATAATATTGTTAAAAAACGTTTGACAACTAATCATCCACTGTAATGGGTTTAAATCACCAGACTCAACCAAGCTAGCCACACCAAGCCTATAGACTAAGTAATATTTATTCCCTCGAATGTGTTTTTGGGGTACAAGGGTTTTAGCTGGATCATCCCGAGAGTTTCCATCCACCTCAAAGATCCAAAAAAAAGGGTCTTCGTTATGGCCAAGATAACTAATTTCTACATCAATTCTGTGTGGTTGATCAGAAGATATATTGAAAACGCCAAATCCACGTCTCAAAATTTGCGGATAAATTGAGCAAATAAAAACCTGCTCGAAACCACGCGGTTGTTGAACTACGTTGACACACTCCAACAAGCTTTCCGATTCCACAGGTTTTAAACCCAAGCACACTTTTCCGAAAACCGCGTTACGAAGATCCATTATTTCAATGGGGACATCCTGATCCAATAAAGTGAGGCGCTCAACAAGTTTTCGCACTCTTTTACGTTTGATGGAGCTGTGCCAGAATAACCAATGACTAAATTGCTTCCAAATCTGGACACTCAGCAACCTCTTAAGTGACAATTGCTTTAATTTTCCAACCAGCATTTTTATGCGACTATTAGTCGCAACTNCAGCTATATTTCTCAAGACTTCATCCAAATAAACAGTAGTGAGACCCGATACTCTCACTACTGTTTTCTTCTTGCCTATTTTGCGCTACGTATGCTAGAATAGGCTCCGTTTTAGCCGGAGTGGTGAAATTGGTAGACGCGCTGGATTCAAAATCCGGTGGGCCTTGGCCCGTGTCGGTTCGAGTCCGACCTTCGGCATCAGAGACTCCCCCAAACGACATTGCTTCTCAGTGCGGAGTTTGTGCCAGCCTGAATTTACTCGAATTGTTCGAGCAGCTCGCCAGCTTCTTGTCCCTCTCTCGTACCCGGGTACTTCTCTACTAATTGCCGTAAAATTTTGTAAATATGGCTATCTGGGGACTCTTGCTCCAGTTGAAAATGGGCTAATTTCAGCATAGTCTCCGGGACCATTATTCCATTTGGTACAAGTTCGATAATACGTTGTAGGGACTCAATAGCCTGTTCAAAATCCTCCGTCTTCCTGTATGCTTCCGCGAGACGTTGATATGATTGAAGCTTTATTTGCAAATCATGGTAATCCTCAACCAGTCGTGTATTGGCAAAAATGGTCTGTTCCCAATCCTCTGTTCGCGATGCAATCTCGGCTAAAATCCGAAGAGAATAAACCGCCTCAGAAGGGTACTTGGCTTGGTTGACTTTTCGACGCAAACCCAATTTTAGTTCTGAAAGTTTACCACGCGCTTCTATCTCAGTGATTATACCCTCCCCAAAATTCATCATTCGGTAAAATGCCTGCTGCTGAATTTCCGGATTCGGATTAGTAGTAACAAGATAGACCAGAAAATCNACGGCTTTCTCCCTCTGATTCATCTGCCAATACAGCTCCAGCAAACGCATCATAGCTTCTTGTCCTTGGTGAGTTTGCGAATACTTTTCGGCAAGTTGTTTGAGGACAAATTCTGCTTTTTCAAAATCTCGATTTTGATCATGGAGACTAGCAATCTCCATATGAGCTTCTACAACAAAATGGTCTGGATAGGTATCTTTAACCAACCGATCAAGCATTTCGATTGCGTGCTTATACTTTCCCAACTGTCTATAACATTCGGCAGCATCTCGGATAGCCCACCTCGCTTCATCAACCCCACGGAACTCCGCAGCTNTTGTGAATGCTTCAATTGCCCCTTGAAGATCTCCTTGCTGTCTATGTATATNCCCCTTAATCCGCANAGTATGAAGAATTNCAGAGTGCATAGGNGCTAATACTACAGCTTGATCACAGACCTCTAGNGCAAGGTCAAATTCCCCCATNNTGCGGTAAGTATCAGCCAAATGGACAAGTACATCAACTCGACGTGGATANACTTCCTGCANCCACAATAAGATAGNTAAAGATTTGTCCAGCTTNTCTTGCTCACGATAACGCTCACTAAGACGAATTGGGCTATGCATCGCCAACTCATGGAGTGGATAATTTTCCACCAAAAAATCAATTCGTNTTTGTGCTGACTCATATNGATCACGCTGCAGATCGNTATCAATTGCAATACNTAAAGCTTCAATTGGATGATAGTCACCNACCANTTTGGTAATAATTTCATCGACGATCTCATCGACTTTCTCGTAATCATGCTTTTCCACCATATGNCGAAGTTGCCAAAGCATGATCTCTGCACGTTCTCGTGGATGTGNAGTTTGCGCTTTCAACNGTTCACGGATTNCCTGAGCCTGTTCGACATCACCAATAGACTCATAAACTTCGCTAAGTTTCATCAATGCCCATTTTGCTTCCCAGCGCCAAGGATCATAGGCCACTAAACGTTTACATTCGTCAATGACAATATCAAATTCCNTNTGACGAAATANCTCTTCGATCTCTTCAATTGGCCGTGANACNAAATCATCTTCNTCAANAACCTGTNTATNTGCTANCANNTCTANCGCTGAAAAAGGGAAAAAGGGNAAAAATATAAACATAACNCTAAAGAGANATAGNNCAGGAANNCTTTTCATTNATNTTTTATCCTAGGAGNTTTNANTTGGGCAAGTGATTACAACGNATGAAGNGACAAATTNCCNGCTAGNGTCAAGCGNTTTTGCTGGGTAAAGGTTCGNGGACGNGTAAATCCTTCACCAGTNGGNCCAGCAATTGTCATGGCAAGAAANCCCTCACCACCAAATCCAGCCCCAGCNGCAGACGGCGCATTGGCAACCAANACAGAGACATTTAAGGCCTTAGCATATTGTGTCACCCTTGACATNANNTTGGTATGAATCATNGCAGTGTGNTTACGNTTTCCCTCTGANNCNAGTGCNCCTTTAACCGCATCATCAAAACNTTGAACTCGCACCACTGGNAGAAGAGGCATCAAATATTCATCANTAACAAAAATGTGATCTTTGTCCACNTCCNCAACAATANCNACNACATTTGCAGGNGCNTNAATCTTAGCAGCATTCAGAATTACCGTCGCACCTTTACCAATAAAGTCCTTTTCTGCCCCATCCTTAANTAGTGTTTCAAGAGATCGGAGTTCATTTGCACTAAGNANGTANCCCCCACNCNGNTTNANNTCTTGCATGACATCATTNGCNACAGAGTCAACAACGAAAAGCGATTTTTCACCGATACAGAGGAGATTATTATCAAAGCTGGCACCTTCAATAACATCCTTGGCTGCTCTGGCAAGATCCGCAGATTCATCAATCACAACTGGAGGATTCCCAGGACCTGCTGTAATGGACTTCTTACCACTGGTCAATGCAGCCTTAACAACACTTTTTCCTCCAGTTGCCACTACCATGGCAACATCATTGTGACCCATTATCTCTTTTGCTGTACGGAGCGTTGCATTTTGCACAGCAGTCAACAAATTGGAGGGGCCACTAACACTCACAATAGCATCATTAATTATACGCATAGTTTCGATCGTACATTTTTGCGCATTTGGGTGAGGACTGAAAACAATTGAATTCCCCGCAGCAATCATAATAATTGCATGATTAATAATAGTTGAAGTTGGGTTGGTCGTTGGAGTAATGGAGTTAATTACACCAAACGGTACATATTCTATTAAGAGCGTGCCATTATCCCCAGTTATCGCCTCAGAAATAAGATCTTCCATACCAAACGACATATTAGCCGCTCCCTCGTTTTTCTGACGTTTATGATCTACGACCCCCATTCCCGTATCTTCAACTGCAAGTTGAGCCAAAGCAAGGGCATTGTCAAGCCCAGCTTGCCGGATAGCCCCAACGAGCTCCTCCCGTTTTGGCCTTCCAAGTTGCATTAACTCAGCTTGCGCTGTTTTCGCCGCTGCTACCGCCTGATCGACTGTTGAGAAAACGACTGTCCCGGAAGGCAGCAACGTTTTAGAATCAACGCTTTTGTCCCGCGGCACACTTTGGTCACGGATATTTTGCACAACTTGCGAGACAATCGCTTCAATTTGCNCCTCTGTTATTTCTNCCATCTAGNCCTCCCTAAGAACNACAAGTCAAAAANNANCAAAACACTTTATNTANCAAACACTANATNCTANGGTAGNATTNGNANCATCAACCTGTTATTNACTCANGATCGNNTCNACTTCTGTATGTGGNCGAGGAATAACATGGACAGAAANCAGTTCNCCNACANTACGTGCAGCTTCAGCACCAGCTTCAGTNGCAGCTTGAACCGCNCCCACATCACCACGTACCATNACAGTAACCAATCCACCACCAACCTGCTCCTNACCCNCAAGCGTAACTGGNGCAGCTTTAACCATCGCATCAGCCGCATTGATCGAGCCAACGAGTCCGCGNGTNTCAATTAATCCCAATGCTTCTCCAGCCATATTTCACATCTCCCTAATCAAATATTGATATTATTCTAAAATTTTGCCATTTGAATTGGCAATTAAGTCCAATTTAATGTACTGTAGGAACTCCCAATCTTACCATTTCGATGGGNAGAAGATCCATAAAAATCAACTATCTTTTCACCNGTTGNGATAAGGCACGAAAATACTTCTGGATCTGATCNCGATACTGTGGNGGAATCTCTGTAAACTGACCTGANCGCATACNTGANTGCATCTGCTGGATAACTTGCAATANTTTAGNATCTAGATCNGAAGCAGATCTACTAACCCTGTTTGACTTAGCCGNNTCGCCTTTCCGCTTCNTACCAACTTCCTTTTTACGCAACGATTTCGAACTGTCAAGCAGACGCGTCANGATCTCTTCCTGTTTATCAATTACTTTTTGATCTAANTTCCCGTTTTTCAGNTCACNTTCAACCCGCTTCATNTCTTCAGAAANAGGCCGCAAGTCGCCAAGNACCTCAGATAGATTTCCCATCAATTTTGCCAGCCGTTCGGTGGCTTCTCGGATCATCTGTTGTTCTTGNGCTAACCGTTCAAGCACTTGCTGCATATTAGGTGTCTGACCTTGCCGACGCATCTGTTGGTGAAGTNGTTGCGCNAATTCATTTAAANTCCTCTGGTTTTCGGANAGTTGTTGTAACTGCTCCAACATCTGATCNAAGCCGGACGAAGACATTGACATNTGCTGATTCATCTGATTCATTGTCTCGAGTANATCAAAAACAACCTGATTTAANCTGGAAAGCCCCTGTTTTTGGATCGGAGTTGCCAAACTCGGCTTTCGATCTTCCAGAGCTTTTGCCGATCGAGTTAGTTGATCGCTGGCACCATTGAGCTGCCAGACAATCTGTGGATCTATGCCCATCTGCTGTTTGCTCAACTCCCATAGTTGACTCGCCAGCAGATCAATCCCTTGTGCAACATGAATTTCGCTTGCGGCTAAATTTTGTAGCNGTAATACCTCACCATCAATGTAATCACCACGCCCAGACCGTAGGATGTTGTTGGTCGCATCAGAAGCTTCCTCGTGTGTTCGAGAGAGATACAACCCCGTCCTAACGGCTGTTCGGATTTTTGCCAACGCCTGATCCGCGTTTGCTCCTTGCATAAATTCCATCGCATTATCAAGTCCCTGATGAAGCTCCGACAGCCCTCGTATAGCTTCACGACTCGATTGCTGGGCTTCTGATAACTGGGATTGTCGTAGTTGAGAACTTGTCTGGATGATTTTCTCAGCAATTCCTTGATCTTTTGAAAACTGGCTTAGACGTTGAACTTCATCTCCAATCCGCTTCAAATTTGGTTGTGCTGACATCTCTCTACCAACCTGATCTAGTTTCGTCTGCAATTCCGACAATCCGGACTCAATTTTTTCCTCACGTACGGCCAGATTTTCGCTTTCCTTGGAAACCTGACGTTTGGTTACCTGATCGATCTGCTCATTAACTCGTTTTTGTCGTTGAACCAAATCATCGGCCTGCTTCACTGCAGCTTCTAACTTCTGTTGCAGAATTAACTGTTTGTATAACGATGTCAGCCGATCCAGCTGTTGCATAAACTGTTCCTGACTCACACTTGCTTCTTCAAGACGACGTTCCTGATTCAACAATTGTTGTTCACGCAGAACTTCTGACAATTTTTCAAGTACTTCTTTGTGTTCATCTGAGAGNGCCTGATCCATTAACTGCTGCAGTTCTTGATACTTCTCAACGGTCTCTTGGTTGAGGAGCTGCTGGTCTTCTATTTGATTAGCGAATTCTTTAACTTCCTCAATTCGATCTTTTACCCCACGTTCAATCTGTTTCTGATTTTCAATGAGTTGTTTAATNAATTTCTCATCTTTGACAGTCANTTCCTGGTGCTTCTTAATTTTATCGATCAACTCCTCCACAGCTGATTCAGCTTCAANTTGTTGATCAAAAATAGCTTCAAGCCCTCGGACACCAGCTTCCTGTTCAGACTCAAGTTCACCGAAGATTTCTGCCAACGAGGGAAAACGGATAGTAAAACTAGCAGATTTCCCGACACGCCCAATTACATCAATTGCTTCAGCATGATAGGAAACCATATCCCCCGGAAAGATGTTGAGCAAGTCAACATCCCAAAAAAATTCGGTAGTTACACTAGGCAAAGACGAGGCNAAATCTTTTATTGGTATCACCGGTTCACCTCGATCCTGTCCTTCAACACGATACACAATTTGAACCAACTTAACACCATAATCATCAACTGCTGACGTTNTCAGACCTACCATCATNGAATCATCCAGGACAACATCCTTACCAGGTACAAGAACCTCAATTCTCGGTGCNTGATCCTCAATAGCGTTGATGGTGTAACGAATTGGATCTGAATTGACNACACCANCNGAACCNATCAATTCAAGGTAATACTCCTCACTTNTCTGAACGATGAAATCACCTGTGATAGAAGTTTTATCTGTAACCTTCAAAAGAACCGGGGCAGATTCGCCAAAGACCAATTTGGCATGTGCAATTGGTTTACTGCCACTTCCTTCAAAAGCAACCCGTGTACCTATTAAGGTGTTCACATNACCAAAATTTTCCTCAAGCAACTCAGGCGACAACTGCGTATANATTGGAAAATTAAGTTTCAATTGAAATCGGTTGAGAGNGGGTTCACGCATAACCTCAACCTGAAACATGTCGGATCGTATCCCCTCTGAAGCAATATAATATTCAAGAGATTGAGTAACATTTTTGATCTCGCAATGATAAGCAACTTCATTGATTGACCTAAACATGTTTAGGTCGTGCCAAGCACCGTTTTTTGATCGGTAAAAAACATTGATCGGAGCACCAAGGGTTCCTGTGACTTTAGCCGAAAAACCCACGTCAGTCCCAGATCCAACTAAAATATCTCCAGGTTCAACATCCAAAATCTTGGCTACAACCGCATTAATTGGATTCTTGGGTATCTCTTCAAATGCCAGTGCAAAGTCCTTAATTGAATTTGGGAAGATCCAAGTTGTGATTATAAATAAAAGCACAGCAAACAGGCTGAGCACCCCGTTTCTTTTGTGAAGTGAAAATTCGCTTTGGAAAACACGTTTCAGGTCAATTTTGCCAAGCGAATAGTATGCCTGCCAAATCAGTTTTTCAATAAACACTATTGAATAACCAAATCGATTTCTTTCAATCTCAGACCTCAATTGCACAGCACTTGAAATACAATTCTTAATTTCAGGATGGCTAGCTTCAATATATGCCGATACTCGTCGGTATCCAAGTTTGAGGAATAACGAACGGACAAGGTGGAGATATCCAAACCCAATACAAATACCGACAACAATTACAACCAACCCCATTCTCACCAAACGAGGCAAAGGAGCCACTTGATCAATCAACAAGGCAATTGAAAATGAGATGATAATTACCGACAACCAACACAAGAAATTTTGAGAAAAGGTCAGCAATCGCCATTGAACCAAAATCGAGCGCAATCGAGCAAGAACCGTTTGATAAGCTTCATCAATGCCACTTAATGAATCTGGTTTTCTGATCATATTATATAATCTCTGTTAATGAGTCAAAGCATAAACCGAGATGTTAATAGCCATTTTGGCAGCTAGTTCGCGGAGAGCTGGTGAATCGTCGGGATGGATCTTTTGATCCTCAAGGCCATCGCCAATGTCGGCACTATAAGCATAAAAAACCACCATTCGGCCTTCATGAAACACCCCAAATCCCTGAGCCGATTCGCCATCATGCTCATGGATTTTAGGCAATCCTGACAAATCATAGAAACAATGATAGATATCGTGGTTATTTGGAATCGGCTCCAAGTTCCGGTCTGGAAAGACACGTTTCATCTCACGCCGAAAACTTTTGTCAAGACCATAATCATCATTAACAAACATGAAACCGCCACGCATCAAATATGAGCGGAGCAACTCTACCTCTTTGGCACTGAATCGGACATTTCCGTGACCAACCAAATATAGAAACGGATACTGATACAAATCGCGATCAGTTAGTTTGATGATAATACGATCATGAGCTGTTTCAATCCCAACTCGCGATCTTAAAAACTTTAGCCAAGTGGATACCGCCGTTTGATCACCGTACCAATCTCCACCACCACCATACCGAATTTGCGCGACAACGAATTTCTCACCAATTCCGTATGTTAATCCAATTAAAATAAGGGAAAAGATTACAGGCAGGAAGATTGCTTTCAGGCGGATAACGTATCCTAAAACATCAACGTTGAAAGTTATTGGTTGAACTCCTATGTCGTCTAACAACCCGCATAACCGAATCACACAACCATTTCAATAAAACCAACAAACCAATTAACAAACAAAACAAAATGATGTAAATGACTGCCAATTGTAACCAGTTGGTGACGACCTCGATGCCTAAGATACCACCGAAAAGATAATAAAGTGCGAGGTAACCAATACCAGTCACAACGAAGCCAATGGTTATCTTCTTCAGTTTTTCACCTCAATTCACTCTAATAAGTTTTTCTTGAAAGAAGCCGTAATTTCTGGGATGCTTACCTCACAAGCGAAACGCTCAATCGACGAGGCCCCCACAAAGCCAACACAACTCGTGTGCTTGGTAATATAATCAGCGTCATCTGCAGTAGCAATCGGACCTCCATGCGACAAACAAATCACATCTTCTCTGANTGTNAAGGCCGCATCACAAATGGCTTGCACGAGAGGAATAGCCCCTTCAAGTGTAAAAGCAGTGNCTGCNCCAATTGTACCACCAACAGTCGTATTCATGTGGGCAATAATAACGTCTGCGCCCGCNTTAGCCATTTCGATGGACTCGCTAGGATCAAAGACNTANACTATAGTGAAAAGATCCATATCGTTNGCNATTCCAACCATTTCAACTTCCTTGTAAAAACCCATACCNGTCTCTTCAAGNGTGGTACGGAACTTCCCATCTATGACACCAACAGTCGGAAAATTGTTAATCCCGTCAAAACCAAGATCTCTTACNTGCNTCAAAAAATTGCTCATCCGGCGGGTTGGGTCAGTACCATTCACACCTGCAATTACAGGAACTTCCTGAACCACAGGAAGAACTTCATGCTCCCCCATCTCCATAACGATCGCATTCGCGTCACCATAAGCNAATAGACCTGCGCATGAACCAAATCCAGNCATGCGATAACGCCCCGAATTGTAAATNACAATGAGATCAGCACCACCACGTTCAGCAAATTTGGCAGTAATTCCNGTACCNGCACCGACAGCGAGTAACGGTTCCTTCTTATCAAGATTAGCATGCAATCGCTTTAAAACTTCCTGACGNGTGTAATCTGGCATAANCCNCTCTTTACAGCAGATATCAAAAATACTNNGCACCAGTTGAACTAAGACTAGGATCGGTGGAATGCCCAATTCAANAGCATTGATAATTTATTTTAGCACATCACTAGGTACCTGTCTAGCCAAACTNATACNCTCAANNAAAGACCTGAATACTACTTTAAATNAAACAAAAAAAATGTTATAATCACNTTATCATCGCGCGTAAACTCAAAATCGCNCNTAAACTCAAATAAAATNANAANTGATTGAGAAAAATTAAATTGTTAAATCAAACAAAAGATAAAAAGCCAACNGCAGAAGAGATNCAAAAAGAATTCGAAGAATTCATTAAACAAAAATACGGAGGAACNGTTCGCTTTGTCCAACAGCCATCCTCAAACATAGNGTTGAACGAACAAGACACCCAANAACAAACAAAAACTATTGATCTCAAATTNGACCTCAAACCAAANGAAGTCAAGCAATANCTAGATAGATACGTAATCAAGCAGCACGAGGCCAAGAAAGCACTCGCCATTGCCGTCTGCGACCATTACAATCACGTTCGCAAATGTCACGAAAACCCAAAGCTGCTTGAAACCGATTACTCAAAACAGAACATTATTGTTCTAGGTTCAACAGGTGTTGGTAAAACTTACATGATACGCCACATTGCTAAGCTAATTGGTGTNCCGTTTGTAAAAGCCGATGCAACGCGTTTCAGTGAAACTGGTTATGTTGGTGCAAANGTGGAGGACTTAATACGAGATCTTGTNACTCAAGCGGATGGCAATCTTGAGCTAGCACAATATGGTATTGTNTATATTGATGAAGCCGACAAGCTAGCGACTCCCCCCAACATTATNGGACGCGATATCAGCGGCCGNGGNGTNCAATTTGGTCTGCTTAAGCTAATGGAAGAAACAGATGTCGACCTGAGATCCAGCTCTGACCCAGCAGCTCAAGTGAAAGTTGCTATAGAATTCCAGCAGAAAGGCGAAATTGAAGAACAAATAATNAACACCCGGCATATTCTTTTTATTATGAGTGGTNCCTTCAACGNACTGAGTGATATTATTGNAAAGCGACTCAACTGGAAATCTATTGGTTTCAGTATGGAAGANAGAAACCAACAGAGATCAANCGACTTGCTGAACCAGATTACGCCACANGATTTTATCGATTTCGGTTTTGAGCCGGAATTCATTGGACGAATACCTATCCACGTTGCCTGTGAAGATCTTGAAGCGGAAGATTTGTATNATATCTTAAAAAATTCAGANGGATCAATTATCAAGCAGTATGAACAATCCTTCCAAGCATACAATGTTGAAGCTATGTTCTCNGACGCATCTTTGCACCAAATTGCNGTCCTCGCACACCACCAGAAAACAGGGGCGAGGGCANTGATGACCGTTTGTGAGAANGTTTTNCGTGACTATAAATTCGAGCTACCATCATCACCAATCAAAGAATTTTCGGTTACAAAAGAGATNGTCAATGATCCAAANGCTGAACTTGAGAAAATCATGACAAATCAAGAATACAATTCGCGCCTCGTTTTTCAGGAACGAATTCGGCGTTACGAAGAGGACTTCCAAGAAAANCACAAAATGAAAATCCAGTTTGATCAAGACGCGACAGAAATGATATACGAACGATTCATTCGCAATCAAANGGACCCNCAAAAGATCTGTGACGAAATTCTAGAAAGTTATCAACATGGCCTCAGCTTGATNAAACAAAATACNGGTAANTCAGATTTCACCTTCACCAAATCGGTCGTTGAAAANCCAGATGAGGTACTAGAAGNATGGATCAGAGAATCCTATAACGAGAAATCAAAAGAAAGTCGCGAATAAACTGAAATTATTGTCAACCAGTCAACACGCACTTTCGTTTTNCAGCTTAGTACCGANAGTGTTTGATTTCAGTANACCTACATGAACAATNTNANCATATAAAAAAACGGNTTATAAATGGATATCCTTGAAGACGAAATATTGGTTACAAAGCTCCAGTTAGGTGACCAAGATGCGTTTGATGAGTTAATGCGACGCTATAAACACAGAATTTATGCATATATTCTCCGATCCGTCAAAAACTATGAAGACGCAGAGGAATTAACCNTTGAGGTGTTTTTCAAAGTGTATCGAGCTCTCCACAAATGGAAACCTCAAGCGAAGTTTTCNACGTGGCTTTACAAAATTGCCTATAACGTTTCAATCGATCACCACCGGNCGAAAAAACGCCANATAANCCATTCATTAGATAANAACCTATTGTCNATAGATGAACCAACAGCCAAAGACCTCGGAAGTNATCCGGAAAAACTCATTGTCGAGAAAGATCGACATCGCGTTATNAATCAAGCTGTTGACCACCTTTCTCAAAATCAGAAAAAGGTCTTTCTAATGAATCGTTACGANGGGTTACAAATCAAGGAAATCGCAGAAATNCTTGGAATCGCAGAGGGCACNGTCAAAATTCANCTGCATCGTGCGATCAAGAAACTCAGGGTATTANTNCAACCTTTTCGGGAAAACAGCGAAATTTAGTATCATTAAGAAAATGCGTCGGGAGAGTTTGCTAAATGGCTAAATCTAAATACTGGGAGTCATTATACGTTGACTATGTTTGTAACACAATCAAAGACGAAAATCTTATAGCCGACTTTGAAACATATCTTCAAAATCATCCAGACGTTCGAGATGAAATAGACGCACTAAAGAAAACATTAACAACTACTGATCCAATTGGAAAAATCAACTTACCAGATAAAATCCTAGATGACCTCGAAATCAAAGTATACAAACGGCTAGCTTCCGATGAACCTTCACAGAAACTATCGGTTTTCCCACATATAGCTGACACTGTATCCGCTAGGCCCCTATGGATACACGGAGGCCTCTTGACAATCACACTACTCGTCTTGGGTTTGGCTTTAACACCATTCTTCGTAAGCCCTATTCGTTCTAAAGATTCGATTTCTGGGGCATCAACTGAACCCCCATCCATTTTCCTAACCACTCAACAGAAAAGAATGGAGCAATACCGACAACAGGAAATCCAACGCCACTTTGAGGAAGCAATTGAAGCTAAACATCTCAGAAACGATGATTGGTCAACAACCAGTCAATTCCGGCTACTGCGCGAGAATGCAAAAGGCACGGGTTGGGCGGAAATTATAGACCAACAAATCCAAGTCGCACAAGCATCCTCTAATAAAGGGTTCTAAGGATTCACCTCGATCAATTAACGATATCCAGTCGGAAGACTACAAAACCGAAAAATGTGTGTTTTGCAGATTCGTCAGCTTGTAATTTTGCTGTTTCTCCTTGCCCCACCCGCTTTCAGTGCCGAAACCATTGATCTGAATAGCCTGATTCAATCTGGAAACTACGAACAAGCAATCAGTAACCTGCAGAAATTAGCGCATGATAGCAATGATGCAGAAAATCTCAGCGGCATTTATCATCAACTCGGCGAAATATACTATCAATACACACACAACTATTCTAAAGCGATCACCGTCTATGATCAAATACTCCAACTAAATCCTACGAAGTTTTCTACAGAAGACCTTTATCTAGCAATCCTTAAAAAAGGCGACGCCTATTGCAGGATGAATTTGTACGATAAAGCCATTGAATCCTACCAATATCTTGTCAACCTTACCAACCCAGAACATTTCGCGTACCAAACCGGACGCAAAAAAATCAGTAACATACAAAGTGCAATTAAAAAATTAAATCAACTTCAGCTTATTATAGCCAATTACCCTAACACATCAATAGCAATCGAAGCAAAGTTTCAGATCTCCGAACTGTATCGCCAACAATCCCAGCTTAACCAACCACATAAGGCTATAGCACTATACGAAGCGCTTTTGAATCAACATCCATCGACTCGCATTTCCGCTGAAGCNCAATGGCGAATTGGCCAAATCTATCAAAAGTCGTTGAATCAGATAATTCCCACAATCAACGCATACCNGAAAGTTGATAATAAATACCCNACAAGTAACTTTGCCGCTGATGCACTTTTCCAACTTGGACTTATTCACAAACNTAACAANNAATGCAAATTAGCAATCAAATATTTTGATCGAATAATAGAAAAANATCCTGATTTCTGGAAGATGNACGCAGTATATTATTGGATAGCCCTCTGCTACGAAGAGACAAAAAACATACGGCACACCATTAATAANCTAGAAATCTTNGTCAATATCTACCTGCCAACCACTGCCCCTGCTTACTTCGGTGAAATTGGAANGTACCATCAAACAAAAACAAAAATCGAATCTGAACTACAAGCAAAGATTGCTGAACTTAAATCGAGTCTTCACGAAACGGAATGGCAAAATATACAAGATCTTGCAAGAGACAAAGATTACGTATCTGCTCTAAAGATCGCCAAACAGTTGATTGCTAATCATCCAGATCAAAAAACCGCAGGCCTTGCCATTAAGCAACTTGAAACCATTAAATTTCACGCAGCAATTCAGAATCTCGGAACCCAGGTATTACAAACAAAGGATGCAGAAAAAATCCCCCAAATACACTTACAAATCGGGAGAATTTACGAACATAATTTACAAGACTACAATCAGGCACTCACGTCATATGAACAGGCAATCAAAAAATCAACCGATTCAGACTGGGCAGCGGAAGCTCGATACCGNAGTGCGTTAATCCTGACCTTCCATAAAAAAGCACAGACCAAAGCAATAACGGTTTACAACGAGCTAATCAATTCTCATCCTTCCTCATGGCAAGCAATGATGGCTAATTTTCAATTGGGTGAAATATATAGATCTCTTGACAAATTTGATCAAGCGCTAAAAGCCTACAAGACAACAATCGCGTTTCCAGAACGAGTCCAGTATCTTGCNGATGGCTATACTGATAGCTTTGCCGATCGTGCCCATTTTCGGATTGGACGTGTACACCACCAAGACCAACGGTTCGGCCAAGCTCAAGCCACATTCANGGAATTCATGAAAAGCCGTCCCAATTCACCTCGTCTNGCTGCTGCATATACATACCTTGCGTTTATCTTTCAAGACCAAGGGAATTACGATGAAGCAGTTCAGGCATATGATAGAGCTATCCAACTGGTTAAAAACGATAGCTCTGTTCAAGCAGAGATGATAGTTAACGAAGCAAAAGAGCTTGGATTTCATCAAAAAGACGTAGAAACCCTTACCCAACAACTCATAAACCATCGAAAGAAAATTCAATNATAGAATTAGTATTCTGGTTCAATCTTGACATAAATGTGATAATAGCGATAAAATCCCTACAGAATAATTACAAGGAGAACCAAGTAAAATGATTGGAATTGCAAAGCTGAGTTTTGCACACGTGCACGCGAAAGGATATGCCAACGCCGTGCGGGAAAACCCAGAGACAAAATTGGTCGCGGTATGGGATGAAGAAGAATACGGAGGCAAACAAATTGCTGAAGAGTATGNAATACCATTTTCCACAGATTTAGACCAAATTCTCGGACGTGATGATGTGGACGCAGTAGTTGTCGACGCTGTTACNTCTGATCACCCACGAATAATGGTAGCTGCGGCCAAAGCTGGGAAACACATATTTACTGAAAAGGCCATGGCNATCACGGTTGCCGAATGTGACGAAATTATTGANGCTGTTGAAAAATCTGGAGTTAGGTTCATGATTTCAATGCCACAACGTTGCGACTCCAGTATCCTATTTGCAAAAAAAGCGATAGATGAGGGGCTTCTTGGTAACATTACTTTCGGTCGTTTTCGAATCGCTCACTCAGCAGCACTAGATAAATGGTTCAGCGGTNCTAGTGCGTGGTTTGCAGATCCAAATCGTGCTGGCGGGGGGGCATTGTTTGATCTCGGATGTCATCCGGTTTACCGTATGCGTTGGCTGATGGGTGAACCAAAAAGAACTGTCTCCATAATGAACAACTTTACTGACAACTATCCGATCGACGATAATAGCGCTTCAGTCGTTGAATTTAAGAATAACGCCATCGGTTTAGTCGATTGCTCTTGGGTTCACAGATCCGGGCCAAATCTGACAGAAGTTTATGGAACCGAAGGATCAATTGTGATAGGACAGGGAGATCTTCAATTCCAAACACGGCAGTTATCCGAAGAAAAACAAGCAGAATATCTTNCCGACATGCCAAACCCTTNACCNTCATCGATGCAACAGTGGATCAACGCCATTTTACATGGAGAGCCAATGTCGNTTACAATTCAAGATGGGCGGGACCTGACTGAATTGATGCAAGGATTTTACATGGCAAACGAACAAGGAAAATCGATAGATTTCCCTCTGTAATTAGCAANATAAACCCTTCAAATAANCCAAAGAGATAGAGAAGCGNAGTTTTTTGAANAACATTTGCAACAGAATTTAGCTNCCTCCTAGCTCGGAAACTTCGGTAAANATTACTGCTTGTGTTAAAGATCTAAATATNACACATTGTCAGTTAATAAACCTACCATCGCTTCTATGATGCCACNAGGGAAAACATGATTAAGGTAGGAATAGTCGATTTTGACACATCACATGTTGTTGCATTTACTCAACGTATAAACCACGTTGATGTTGATTCAGCACAATGGGTCAATGGTGCGAAAGTTACCATTGGATGNCCAGGCGAATCGTTATTATCACCGGAACGNATTCCTGGGTTCACCCANCAGATGCAAAAATATGGAGTACCACTTGTCGAAACCCCTAAGGAAATAATTGGGCGAGTTGACGCTGTGATGATTGAGTCGGTTGATGGCAACGTTCATTATGATCGGACATTACCGTTTTTGGAAGCGGGGATACCAATTTTTATCGACAAGCCTTTGGCGTGTTCGCTTGAACACGCTAAGGCAATCGCAAATCTTGCCAAAGATAGGAGTACGCCAATCTTTTCATCTTCTTCCTTGCGATACGCGCCCGAAGTAATAAAAACTCAGGAAGCCCAAGACGAGGTGGGNAAAATCTTGGGCGCAGAAGTATGTACAACCGCTACACTCCACCCAAGAAACCCNGGTTTGTTTCATTATGGCATNCACGGCGTTGAAACACTCTACGCACTAATGGGNCCAGGGTGTCAATCCGTGTGGGCGACATCCAACGATGATACAGANGTCATCTCTGGACTCTGGNATGATGGTCGAATGGGTACCCTTCGAGGNATCAGAAAGGGCCACAGTGGTTTTGGTTTTACCACTTACCACGAAAAGTCNATTGTTCGTACATCAATNGACACGAACTTTATTTATAGAGAAATACTAAAGGAGATAATCAAGATGTTCGAAACTGGTGAATCGCCGATTGATATTTCCGAGAGCATTGAAATCATCGCATTTATCGAAGCCACAGCAAGATCCGCCAAAAACCATGGATCAAAGACTNAATTGGCATATACATTTGAGGGAGAATAACAAACTTGCATAGAATCGAAGTAACNACCAAACCCAACGGACACGGAAGAACTTGGCTCGAGGTAGGCAACTTTGAGGTTGATGAATTCGGTCGCCAGAACTGGGTAAAGAAAAACGTCCCTCACCAAGATCGAAATCTAAAAATCGACCGACGACATTCGGACCGAGGAGAAACCATCGACTGGATTTTGATGATTCCCGATAATTACGATTTAACGCTCGTTAGGATTATACATGATCGGCTTAGTCCACGCNAACTAAAATTACTATGGTCTCCTAATGAGCAGGATTTNAATTACCAAGAAAAAATTAACCGTGTACACGAGCTTGCTGTAGGAAATGATGAACTCATTAGTCTCCTCAAGGATCTCCTCCCGCCACCACAACCGTAAACTCTCCACGCGGCTGTTGGGNGGTGAATTTCTCAATCGCTTCGTTTGCTGTACCATAAAAAATCTCTTCAAATTTCTTTGTCAATTCACGAGCNATACAAACTTGCCGATCTCCTAATATCTCAACCACATCAACTAAAAACTTGATCAAACGGTGAGGCGATTCATAAAATATCATTGTTCGTTCGTCTTGGCGCAACCTAGCAAGCCTTCTTCTCCTCTTGCCAGACTTGGGCGATAAAAATCCTTCGAAGGCAAAATTATGTAACGGCATACCTGAAACTGAAGCGGCAGATATACACGCCGTTACTCCCGGAATTGAAACAATCATAATTTCCGCCTTGATTGCACCTACAACAAGAAGATAGCCTGGATCTGAAATTGTCGGAGTGCCNGCATCTGATACCAAAGCGATTGATTTCCCCAATCCTAACTTGTCAACCAAACCCTTTAGCTTCGCATGTTCATTACCCTGAAAAAAGCTGGTAACCGATGTGTCAATATTGTAATGTGTAAGTAATCGGCGTGTACGTCGCGTGTCTTCCNCTGCGACAAGGTCTACCTCACTGAGTATACGAAGAGCTCTAAGGGTGATATCTTCAAGATTGCCAATTGGTGTACTGACAAGGTAAAGTGTCCCGTTCGCTTGCATATTTTCGTCTTTTTAATCTCTACAACAGATTTGCATGTTCGATGATAACCTCATAATCAAGGATATTGCCTCATTCTTCGGCGTGAGTATAGCTTGCTTCCATACCACACCAATTCGAAAATTATCGGAAAACAACATTTGGAAAATAGAAATAGGCCAACGTAATTTCGCCCTAAAGCAGCACTTCATACATACTCCAATTGGTGGATGTAAATTTACTCCTTTTGAAATTGAGTCCGAAACCCTNAAGGTTCTTAAATCCAAAGGTTGTAACGTACCGGAAGTTATTTGGCAATCAGATAAAAACCAATCACTACTAATTGAATGGTGTGGTAATCAAACATTGGATGATATAGTCCAAAACCAGAGTAACTGGCAACCAATTGTCANCCAAGCCATGTTGCAATTTCATTATNTTGAGGAGGCGTTTAAAAACTCCCGAGACAACCTGACACCATACGTTTTCCCTGTCAACCAAGATAAAAAACTACAGGAAATTTTGGAGCGATGCCGAAAAACAGTCTCTTACATCATCCAATCTAACAAAAAGGAACAACGTTCAAATCATGAAAAAAGGATAGACCAATGCTGGGAGAGCATATCTAATTATTTATTTTCAAAACCCAAAAATTTGGGGAGTTTAGATCACAATTCACATAATATTCTGATCAACCAGCAAAAAGCGTTTTTCATCGATTTTGCTAGTATAGGCTGGAACTGGCAAGCCCAGCGATTGGTGCAATCATTCAATAGCCTAGGAGCCAAACGTCCCACAGGTAATTTTGTGAGCCTGATAAACCAAGAGATCATTGAAACATACATGGCAATCTCCGGTCAAACACAGGTGTATGATGACATAGATCTACATCATCTGCTTTTTTACCTTAGCATAATTCATAGAATTTTGCGGGCTACCTCCCAACCCGATCATCCACATAACGCCAGACTTCGTAAAGCTTGGGGAAATCTAAAAGCAAGACTAGACCAAGCCATTCATATAATCATTAAATCAAATCTAAGCAACAATGTTGAAGCAAATACAATACGACAAATCATCACTGACTGCTGGCTAACCAAAAACACTCAAGAGTAGATAGAACGCCTTCTACTCCATCCTCAATTACACATTTAATATCTCCATCATACATCGCTTGTTGGTTAANATAGAAACTTAATCAATTTCAGTTTTTGGAGGCAATACATTGATCTTCATTTGAATCTCTTTCACCTCTTTACACAAAAGAACGCTGGAATTAATTAATATGGCCATGATGAAAATTATGGGTAAAAACTCATCCGTCTCTTTGGCAACATATTCCATTTTGCCGTACTGCGGCGGAATCGAGCTATCATCCTCCCAAACCTTCATGACAGGCGGAACAAAAACAACTAACAATGCAAATATCAGTAGNCAGTTGGCAATTTTAAGGCGTTTCTGAACTTGTTCTGTTGTTTGTTTCATAGACATGTTGTGCTCTTTCTCATATGCTGATCATAAACAAACTCATATCAATAGAATTTGTGGGTTAAAACGTATCAAATGTTAACTCGTTACGNATTATCATAATTTAGGTCCAAAAATTCTAANACATTCCCATATTGTGATTTGTGGGAACACACACTGCTATCATACACGAACTAAACCTTGACATCCAATTCGCTATTTGCTAAGATTTTCCCTTGGAGTAATGGATACAAAGTCACTGAAATGCTCACAATTACAGTAATCATATCTTCCGTCTTAATTTCGATTATAATTTTGATCGGTGGTGGGCAAGAGATTTAGGTAAATCCCGGGAAAGCCCATCATTGAAATGTCGATGGTGGGCTTTTTTTTGTGCGTTGAAGCAGGAGTATCAAACCTATGTTTAAGGAAGTATCAACAAAACTTCATTTTCCAAAAATCGAGGAAGGAATTCTAGAGTTTTGGAAAACTGAAGATATTTTTCAAAAAAGTGTTAGAAACCGATCACTTGATCCTCCATTCGTTTTCCTAGAAGGACCACCTTTTGCCAATGCTCCACCTGGAGTACATCATGTGCTAGCNCGTNTTATGAAGGATGCCATCTGTCGATACAAGACAATGACAGGACATTATGTGCAACGGAAAGCAGGTTGGGACACACACGGTCTACCTGTTGAGTACCAAGTTGAGAAAAAGCTCAACATAAAAAACAAACAGGATCTTGAAGCCTATGGTGTAAAAAATTTCATCGAAAAATGCAAAGAAAATGTCTTTCAGTATGAGCAAGACTGGAGAAAAATGACCGAGAGAATTGGTTTCTGGGTTGATCTAGATGATCCATATATCACACTATCAAATAACTATATTGAAAGTGTGTGGTGGATTCTGAAACAGGCGTGGGAAAAAGACTTGCTATATCAAGGTCACAAAGTCCAACCTTACTGCTCTCGTTGCGGAACAACGCTAGCAAGTCACGAGGTTGCCCAAGGATACCAAGTTGTCAAAGACCCATCGATCTATATAAAGTTTCCAGTCAAGGACCTTGTCAATACATTTCTTCTCGTTTGGACAACAACACCTTGGACACTACCATCAAATGTAGCAGTTGTTGTTGGTGAAGATTATGATTATGTTTCTGTTGAATATCAGGGACAAGACCTTATCCTAGCTAAAGCNCTAGTCGGTAATGTTTTTGGCGAAGAAGAACAATTAAGAATTACGAAAGGNTTCAAAGGAAAAGAGCTCCTTGGTTGGGAATATGAACCACTATTTAATTTCGCTACCCCCGAAAAAAAAGCGTATTATGTCATCNGTGGCGATTTTGTGACTCTTACAGATGGCACNGGTCTTGTCCATACTGCCCCTGCATTCGGTCANGATGACTATGAGATGTTNCTAAAGTATGAACTGCCTTTTGTGCAACTNGTTGANACTGCNGGGAATTTNGTGGANGCGGTTCAACCATGGGCAGGNGAATTCGTTAAAAATGCCGATCCTAAGATCATCGATAACTTAGTAAATAGAGGATTGATGCTGAAAACAGCCGAGTATGAACACGAATACCCATTTTGTTGGCGCTGTGACACACCACTATTGTACTACGCTCGAAAATCGTGGTTTATTCGAACTACCGCCATTCGGGACCAGATGCTTAAACACAACCAAGAAATCAACTGGTATCCGGAACATATCAAGGATGGTCGTTTCGGAAGATGGCTTGAAAATAACATCGATTGGGGACTAAGCCGAGAAAGATACTGGGGAACACCACTACCCGTGTGGGAATGTCAGGATTGTGAACATCATCATATCGTCGGTTCGATCCAAGAACTTAAAGAACATGGTCATAATGTGCAGGACGATATAGAACTTCATCGTCCATATATTGACAAAATTATTTTAGCCTGCCAAAAGTGTGGTGGCAAAATGTCCCGCCTCGAAGATGTAATTGACTGTTGGTTTGATTCGGGAGTGGCCCACACTGCCCAATGGCACTATCCTTTCGAAAACCAAGATATATTTGAGAAAAATTATCCTCCGGATTTCATCTCGGAGGCTATAGATCAAACGCGTGGCTGGTTCTATAGCTTACTGGTAACAGGTACCTTACTCTACGACAAACCTGCCTACAAGAACTGCTTATGTCTTGAACTAATTACCGGCGCAGATGGACAAAAGATGAGTAAAAGTCGCGGCAATACCATAGATCCATGGAAGATCCTTGATAATCAAGGCGCCGACGCCATGCGATGGTATCTTTATACATCTTGTCCACCATGGACCCCCCGCGCGTTCACTGTTGAATCAATTGACGACGCTCTAAAGAAATTCATGGGAACTCTCTACAACGTTTATGGGTTCTTCGTAATGTATGCTAACCTTGATGGAATTGATGTCTTGAACACTCCAGATCTCTCCGAGAGGTCAATGATGGACCAATGGTTAATCTCGAAGTTGCATTCAACTATCCAACGAGTTCAAGACGAAATGGAAAACTATCATATTACCAACGCTACACGTAGTATTGCTGAATTCGTTGATGATTTAAGCAACTGGTATGTAAGACGATCCCGCCACCGATTCTGGGGAGCGGAAATCGGATTGGATAAACAATCAGCTTATGTTACACTTCATCAAGCATTAGTAAGTGTGGCGAAATTGCTAGCACCATTTACTCCATTTATCGCTGACTCGATCTACAGAAACCTGATTTGTTCTATTGATCTGAATGCAGCAGAGAGTGTTCATTTAACTGATTTCCCTGTTACGGATGAGCACCTGATAAATGAGCAACTTGAAGAAGATATGGCAACTGTCCGTGATATTGTTGCTTGGGGACGGGCTTTGCGAAATCAAACAGGGATCAAAATCCGTCAACCACTATCATCCCTCACAATTGAGGATAGCAAGAAAAAACCTGTTAATCGTTTAAAGGATCTTGTCATTGAGGAACTGAATATAAAAGAAATCCACTTTATTGGTCAAGATAAGAGTCGATTTTACAGTTACGAAGGCAAAATCGACTTCAAAATCCTAGGTCAAAAGTATGGAAAATCTGTTCAATCAATCGCTAAAGCTGTTGAAAAAGCTGATAGTGACACTCTGATGCAGAGCATGAAGGCAAACGGAAATGTCAAGATTGAAGTTGATAGCCAATCATTTACGCTTGAGGAAGGTGAGATTCATTGGCACGGCAAGACACGTGACGGTTATGTAATTGACTTGGATAACAAGAAATTCATTGCCCTAAATACTGAACTGACGGAAGATCTAGTCCTAGAAGGATTTGCTCGAGAAATTGTAAATAAAATCCAGCAAGCTCGAAAGGAGGCAGACTTTAATGTCTCAGATCGCATCAGAATCAGTATTGAATCGACGGATATCGTTCATCAGGCTTTTGACCAATACTGTGATTACATCATCACTGAAACCTTAAC
>PBXZ01000128.1:0-8801 GCA_002729415.1 Candidatus Poribacteria bacterium
CGACAAATTTTTTGCGGGAATAGCTCAGTGGTAGAGCATCAGCTTCCCAAGCTGAGGGCCGCGGGTTCAAGTCCCGTTTCCCGCTTACCTTTTCTCACGTACTAGATTGATGTTGTTCCCAAATATAAGCGCCGATACACGTTGGAGATCTTGATCATATAAATGGCGCAAGAAGGACCTAAAAATGGCGCAAGAAGGACCTAAAAACACAATAGATGTCGAAAGCGATTCTTTTAAAGAATTTGTATTGAGTGTCGGTGTGTTTGCAAAGCGTCATGCGAAGAACCTCACCATTGCCGCTACCATCATTGTTGTAGGAATTGTCGGATTTGCATTGCGTCAACAGCAAATGCAGAGTAAAAAAGCAGAAGCATCAGTTAAACTTACACAGGCCTTTGAAACATTTAACGAAGCCGAAAATAATTGGCTTGACTCTGACAATGCAAATGCTGACCAGCTTCAAGTAGCAGAAGCTGCCTTCCGAGAAATTTTCCAAATATACAAGGGATCGGCTGCTGATCAGGCACGTTATAATTTTGCCAAAATCAAATATTATCGTGGTGAATATGATGTGGCAAGGTCAAAGTTTGAAGAGATTTTCAGTGAGAAGTCTGAGAGTGGTGTGTTGTCTCCTTATGCTAAGATAGCAATTGGTAATTGTCATGAACAGCAAAATCAATATGCCAAAGCTATTGAAACTTATGAAGTCCTGATAAATTCAATAGATCTTGGCGCTAATATGCCATTTCGCAACCATATCATTGAACTTGCTAGACTAAGTTGCGCACGGTGTCAGGAAAAATTGGGGCAATATGAAGAGGCCAGTGAAACTTATAAAAGTTTAATCGCAAAATTCGAAGAGAATTTGGGTAAGGCAATTGAAGATAAAAGCGAGACACTCGTGGAGAATGCTGAGTCTCTTCTAAATAGTCTTCCCGCCTCAGATAGACTGTCTGTGATTAATCTTGGTGTGAGTGCCGCCTATTATGATACTTTTGTGGCCTATCGGAAAAAGTTGCACAAATATAAAATTGATAAAGATTTGAAAGGTGGTTTGGCTCCGTCGATCCGCAAGAAATTTCGGAAATTTGAGAAAGAATCGAATACATTTGTTGAAGATTTAAAACAAGCGCGAGAGAATGAGGGAGAAGGACGTATATCGACTGCACTGTATTATTATGATCAAGCTGTCGGCCTAAGCTTTGCACCAAGCCGTTCCATATATGAAAAAGCGCTTTTCAAATCAAATAAGTTTCAGTATTCCAAAAATTGAACATTACTGAGATCTAACCCTATACTATATGGCCTATTCGGAAAAAGTTCTTGAATATGATAAGCTGAAATTTTTGCTGACAAGACACACCTGCTCTGAACTAGGTAGATGCAAGGTTGAGCAGCTTGAACCCATTCGTCACATCGGCACTATTCGTTATCAGCAGAAGCTTTGTGCAGAAGCGAAAAGTTTTTATCAAACTCAAGGAGAGTTTCCTCTTAAGGGAATTCAAGATATTTCACCTGCACTTAAACGGGCGAAAAAAAATGGTGCTATTCTCCATCCGGATCAGCTAAACGATATTTCAAATGTAATTGGCATTAGCTGTAAGATTAAGCATAAAGCATCGAAGTTAAGCCATCAGAATTTTCCTAACTTGTTTGAGATTTTCGATGCTCTCCACAACTTTCCTCACTTGGTTTCATCAATTAAGAATGCTATTGGTCCTAAAGGTGAAGTCTTAGACTCTGCGAGTACTGAACTTAGATCAATTCGTAGGGAACTTGCCAAAACTCAAAAGGCGCTTCAATCAAAACTTGAATCAGTACTGCAATCACCGAAGTATCACAAATCGATCCAAGAAAGCGTAATTACTTCACGCAATGGTCGTTACGTCATTCCTATTAAGCAGGATGCAAAGGGGAATTTTCAAGGTGTTATTCATGGCCAGTCAACCAGTGGCGCGACGCTTTTTATGGAACCATTTGAAACGGTCGAAATTAACAACCGAATTGCAAAGCTTATTGATATGGAGCAGGAGGAAATTCGCCGTGTCCTTTATGACTTGACTGCCCAAATTTATGAGATAGTAACAGAACTTGAGAACACAATGGAATGCTTAGGTGAGCTTGATTTTTTGGGGGCAAAAGCGAGACTAAGTTTGGAACTAAAGGCTACAGAACCCAAATTAAATAAAAACGGTTTTACTAAGCTGATTGCAGCGCGCCACCCATTACTTGGGCTTTGTATCCACTCAAATGAGAAAGAATCTTCCCTTGAAGACATCGTTCCCACCGATATGTACCTTGGTGGTGATTTCAATACTATGGTAATCACTGGGCCGAATACGGGAGGAAAAACAGTTGCTCTTAAGGCTTTTGGCCTGTTGACGCTTATGGCACAATCCGGTTTGCACATTCCAGCTAAAAGTGGGAGTGAAGTTGCTGTTTTCGATCATATTTTTGCTGATATTGGTGATGAGCAGAGTATCGAGCAAAATCTGAGTACCTTTTCCTCACACATGACCAAAATCATTGGTATGCTAAAAAATATGACTGAAAATTCACTCGTGTTGCTTGATGAGGTTGGTGCGGGTACTGATCCTGCTGAAGGGGCGGCACTCGGTATGGCAGTTATTGATTGGCTGACGGAATCTGCGGTTAAAACGATTGCTACAACCCATCATAGTGTATTGAAAGCACATGCTCATAATCAAGATGGTATGATAAACGCGTCAATGGCATTCGATTGGAGTTCGTTGCGTCCTAGTTACCGTCTTCAGATTGGGGTTCCTGGAGGTAGCAACGCGATTAATATTGCTGAACGGTTGGGCATGCCTGACACAATTCTTGAATCTGCAAAGTCTTATATGGGCGAACAGAAAGTTACTGTTGAAGATCTGCTTATTGATATGCAAGAAGCAAGATACGAATTGGAAACAGAGCGCGATACCCTACAACGTCAGGTAGAATTGACTGAAGAAAGACGTCGGAAATACGAAATGGAAATCGACTCACTTAGACTTGAACAGGACAATTTAAAGCAGGAAGCTAAAAATGAAGCTGCAAGTATCTTGAAAAATGCGCGTCGAACAGTTGAGGAAACAATTGCTCAAATTCGGCGTGAACAGGCTTCTAAGGAAAGTGTCCACGCCGTGTTTCATCGTTTAGATAAAACTAAACAAGAACTACAGCAAACCAAGGAAGTTAGTATATCTCAACCCCAACCCCCTTGTATTAACAAGCTTCGGATTGGGGATAAGGTTCTTATACAAAGTCTTAATCGGTTTGGTGAAATCATTTCACTAGAAAAAGACAATGGGAATTTAATCCGGGTTCAAATTGGTAGTGTGAAGATGCGTGTGCCAAAGGATGACATAGGAATTCCATTAGATCTCAAAAACACTGCTGAAATTTCTACATCTGTGTTAGAGATCCAACATAGCAAAACTGGGAATGTCCAATCTGAAATTAATCTCATTGGTAGAAAAGTGGACGATGCTCTTAGCAAAGTGGATAAATATTTGGATGATGTTCTCCTTAGTAGCCTATCGTCTGTACGAATCATTCATGGCAAAGGCACGGGGGTTTTGCGTGATGCAATTCAGAATTTTCTGAGTGGTCATCCGTCTGTCCTGGATTTTAATCTTGCACCTCGATCAGAAGGCGGACGAGGTGCAACTGTTGTCAAACTAAGGGAATAAATACTAATGGCAACTCGATCTTTTAACCACATTCCTTCGGAAATAATTGATGAAGTTCGGCAAAGAAATGACATTGCCGAAGTGATTATGGAGTGTGGGGTTCCTTTGAAGTTATCGGGAAAAAATTACAAAGCATGCTGTCCTTTCCATGATGAGAAGACGCCCTCGTTTACCGTATCATCCGAAAAGCAGATGTTTTATTGCTTTGGATGCCAGATGGGAGGGAATACTATAACGTTCCTTCAGAAGTACGAGAATAAGCCGTTTATTGAATCGGTTGAGTGGTTGGCNAACCGTGTTGGAGTTCCGNTACCCACACAGGATCAAAAATCAAAAGAACNGGCAAAGAAACGTCTTAATTTGGAAGAACTTAACCGGTTAGCGACCAAATATTTCCATCGTAATCTGCTCGATTCCAAAATAGGTGAAAAAGCCTCGATTTATCTGAAAAACCGGCAGGTTTCAAACAGCTCAATTCGAACCTTTCAGGTTGGATACGCTACCCGAGGTTCGAAAGATCTCCTTGAAGATGCAATACGAANNGGGTCATCCAAGCAACAACTTCTGGATGTCGGATTGATCAAAGATAATGAAAACAGAACAACTGACCGTTTTCGGGATCGCGTNATTTTTCCNATAATTGATGAACGTGGNGNACCAGTTGCTTTTGGTGGTAGAGTGCTTTCACCGGATGCTGTCCCGAAGTATCTCAACACGGCATCTACCGTGCTTTATGATAAGAGTAAAACTCTCTACAATCTGTATGGTGCGAGATCTNCTATGCAGAAAACACGNCAGGCAATTNTGGTGGAAGGGTATTTTGATGTTATCCGCTTAAGCCANGAAGGTGTNGAGAATGTNATTGCTTCGCTTGGGACNTCTTTCAGCGAATCACATGCAGGTCTNCTCAAGCGATTTGTGGACGAGGTTTTTATTGTTTTTGATGGNGATANTGCTGGTATTCGAGCGACAGTNCGTGGTTTNAACCATTTGGTGAAAGCAGGTTTGAAGGTTAGAGTAATGATGCTNTCTGGAGGTCAGGATCCTGATGCATTTGTACTACATCATGGAATTGATGCNTTTAATGAACGTCTNGCTTCNGCAATGAACTTAGTTGAGTTTCAAATTCGTCGGGCTGTGGAGACAGGAGGACTTCGGCAGATAGANGTCAAGACTCAAGTGCTAANGGATATTGCNGATACTCTGTCACATATTAAAAGTCGAGTTGAGTTNGATCAATACATCAATTATACTGCNCAGGAACTTGATTTAGATCGGGCCGTCATATGGCAGGAACTTCGTGCGCTTGGTGTTAAACCACCGAATGCAAGCAAATCGTCTAGAATAAAGGCTAAACCGAATANAACCTCACTTAGTCCACGTNACTCGATTGAACAACAGTTAATAGAAGTNCTGTTTCAAAATCCTGATTTTATCCCAATTGCCAAAGAAAATTTTAGCTNCGATGATTTTAATCATCCTGTATTCTCAGAGATTGCCAAAGTATTGTGGAAGGTGAGNGAAGCAAAGGATAATATTTCGGTTCAGGATTTAGTTGATGAGTGNAATGATCAGGAGATTCAAANCGTAGTTTCGAGTTTTGCGCTGACAGAGAATAATNTGCCAAATCAGAAAATAAGATTGGAAGGCTGTTTNAAAAAACTTAATCANTTTGTGCTCTTGGATCTNGAGCACAATATCCGCACAACAGCCTTGGCAGAAGGTCAGGATGATGTTGANACNCTGATGGAACTTGTTGAGCTNTCGAANAGGAGAAAGCGATTCAATCTATGAATATGAGTTNTAAATTTTTNTTTTCTATAGAGTATTNATTNATCTAAAACAGCANTTAAGATATAGAGGAATGGAAAATCCAGCTGGNTTTTCAAACGANNGAANTNATTATCCNGAGATTGNTGATGATCGAGNNTTATCACCAGTGAATTTTGGTCAAACATTGTTGGGTGATTCTAGTCAACTTCGCCTTTCTGACGCTTACATAGATGAAGGAGATTTCGCAGCGATGGAAGTAGCTACTAATATAAATCAGTATTTAGAATCTAGTTNTGAGAANCAGAACNAGAACCAAAATCAANATGATGAGACCTTTCTTGATTTGAGTGCAGGNGATCTTGANAAAGCAGACGATCCAATTAAGGTNTACTTGAAGGAGATGGGTAAGATTCCATTANTNTCGAAACAACGCGAAATTGATCTGTCTAAAAAAATTAAGGAAGGGCATGATATTGTTCNCGATTCTATTTTTTCAAGNNCCTATGGGGTAGTGAGAATTAAAAGGATTTTCTATGTCGTTGTTTCTGGAAGGAAGAGGCCGTCAGACCTCTTAGATTTTCCTGTCGAGATTTCCTCTATAGATGAAAAAGATGAACGATACCTTGAACTTACCCAGCAATTGATAGGTGAGTTAAAAGAAATTGGGGGTCAGGTTTCTGAAAAAGAAGCACAGTTGGCGAAAAATGATCTTGATCCTAAGTCTAGAAAACAGGTTGAAGACGCCTTAAGATTGCATTATCAGGAAATCTCGGAGAAATTGAAATTTGTCAAGATTAATCAAGACGAAATTATTGCAATCTGTGATGAGTTTAGAGCATTGTCTAGAAGAGTAAAAAGTCTTGAAGATAATATAGTAGCTATTGAAAATATTGTTGGTATGTCATCTGAACAGATTCAAAAAGTTGTTGAAAACCATTTTTGGGATGACAATGCTGAGATTAATGAGGATTTNGTTGAATACAATCGAGGTNTTGTTAGGGCAAAACGTCAAATTAAACGTATCGAGTCGGAANNAGGGNTATCTAACACAGAGTTGNGTCAAATAGTTGATAGAATAAATAAGGGNAAAAACCTNTCGCAGAAAGCGAAGATGGAAATTGTAGAATCNAATCTGCGATTAGTGGTTAGCATCGCTAAAAAATATAGAAATCGCGCTTCTGGTTTGATGTTCCTTGATTTGATTCAGGAGGGTAATATTGGACTTATGAAAGCGGTGGATAAATTTGATTATCGGCGGGGTTATAAATTTAGCACCTATGCAACTTGGTGGATCAGGCAGGGAATTACGCGTGCGATTGCTGATCAAGGACGTACTATCCGTGTTCCTGTGCATATGATTGAAACAATCAACAAGGTCCTACGTACCTCTCGCCATCTTGTCCAAGAGAATGGTCAGGATCCCGATCCGTTATCGATTGCCAAGGAAATGGGAATGAGCGTTGAAAAAGTACGACAGATACTCGAAGTCGCACAAGAGCCGATTTCACTCGAAACGCCGATTGGGGATGAAGACGATACTCATCTTGGTGATTTTATNGAGGACAAAAAGGTCAGTTCTCCTGTCAATGAAACGGCTTTGGTAATGCTTAAGGAAAAAGTGAATGAAGTTCTCGAGACATTAACAGACAGAGAGAAGCGTGTGATCCTGCTTCGATTTGGTATTGAAGACGGTTGTCCGTGTACACTGGAAGAAGTTGGAATGGAATTTAACGTAACTCGAGAGCGAGTCCGCCAGATTGAGGCAAAAGCCTTGCGAAAACTTCGACATCCAACTCGCAGTTATTGGCTAAGAGGTTTACTTGATTAATAGCGAGATCTGTTCCAAATAGCATTGACAAATGAGGGCGTTATAATTATAATCCTTAGCTTGTGCAGCTTATTGGGGTCCATAGCTCAGTGGTTAGAGCAATCGGCTCATAACCGATCGGTCCTAGGTTCGAGTCCTAGTGGGCCCATCAATCATGGGGCGTTAGCTCAGGGGTAGAGCGCTACCTTCACACGGTAGAAGTCACTGGTTCAAATCCGGTACGTCCCACCATCTCCGGTTAAATCGGATCTTATCGATTTTCTACCGAATATAGCTTAGGAAATTGATGGTTCTTTTGTTAAGTAGCTTTACCTCAGAAATACTCTTGACTTAGTATTTTTGGTAATGTTATTATCAACTTTGAACTGAGTTTAGGTGATAGGGTTTTAACGAGTTGCTGGTGGGAAATTCGATTTCTACAATTCATCAAGAAATAGAGAAAAATCCGGTTGTTGGTGACGAAGCAAGAGATTCATCGGAAGAAGATGATAAAGTAGAGTTGAAACAAGAAAGTGTAGTGGGTGTGATCATCCACTCTTTTTTTGTGATCCCATTTATAATTGCTTGTTTCTGTGTAGTGGTGGCTGCCATCTTTTTCCTCCTGACTTGGGAGAATGAAGATGTGTACGATCACATAAACAAAATCAAGACTGGCAATCAGACAGTACGCTGGCAATCTGCGTTTGAGTTATCTAAGCTTCTATCCAAACCTAATCAAACTGTAGTTGTAGAAGACCGCTTTGTTGCGGAGATGATTGGTATCTTCAACAGTCCAATCACGAAAGCTGATGACAAGCGTGTTCGAAGTTACCTCGCCATAGCAATGGGGCATACGGGAAATCCTGAGTTTGCGCCGCCCTTGCGAAAAGCACTTGCAAAAGAAGATAATCTGGATAATCTAATTTCCGTTATATCTGCACTTGGGTTGCTAAGAGATTNAGCTGCGGTTGACAGAATTCATCAATATGTTGATCACCCGCAACCCGAAGTCAGGTTATCTGCCGTCATCACGCTTGGCAATATTGGTCAATNGGATTCNATCCAGTATTTGCANGGAGCCTTAAATGATACAGAGGAAAATGTCAGGTGGGATGCNGCCATTGCTTTGGCGAAGATGGGTGATAGTTCGGGACAGCAAGTCATCCTNCGTTTNCTGAACCGAGAATATCTGGAAAAATTTCCTGAGGTTGACCCATACGAACAAAATCAGATCATTCTTGTGGCAATTAAAGCGGCATCTTNCATTAGGAATTCTGGNCTGAGTGAAGTGATCAAGAAACTGAGCAAAAACGATCCCAACATGAAAGTTCGTAATGCTGCAATGGAGGCATTAAAATGAGTACAGAAAACGATATATTCGACGATGCTGAATTGGAAGGATTATCGCCCTCTCGACGNAANATGCTTCTTCGTAAAAGAGCCAAACAAGGNGGTNNTGCTGGNGCATCTGCCGCGANACCTCAACCGGAGGAAGAGTTAGTAGATCAAGAAGCCTCACCACCACC
>PBXZ01000129.1:0-9844 GCA_002729415.1 Candidatus Poribacteria bacterium
AGTTTTCTTCGACCTATTAATCTACTAGCATCCTTCTTCTTCGATTAACTGTTCAGATACTAGTTTACAGCAGGGAGGGAATCTCGAAACCAACATTTATAAACTTGCTAACGCAGCAAATGGAATATCGTAACATTGTATTAAACCATTCTGCTCATGCTGATAGATATCTTCGTCTTCACACGCACGAGGTGTGGAACTTGACTTGAATTTTTCGTCATAGATAAATTTGATATGATACTTTCAACCTTCCACTTACTTCTCATTTAACTCATGATCTAATTTCAGTTTTTCTTCCAAAGTTAGAAACGATAACCATTCATCAGCATAATCTACATTCCTGTGATCCTTATGCCATGGCCCACCATCCGTAAAGTGTAATGCTTTAAGATCTCCAGAACCGTAGTATCCAACCAAGTAATTATAGCCAAGAGGTACTGAACCCAAATTCCGATCATCACACCACTCAAACCGGTGTAGGTACTTTGGCGTCTGATGATTTACATTTTCAAGAGTTAAACGGTGACAATCTTGATGTGAACAATTGAAAACCATCAGGCTCGACCAGTTTTTCCTTGGATACACAGTTTGAATTTTCCCATCCATTTTGAGCGAACTTGACGGTGTATAATCGTGTTGTGCACAACTTAGTGCTTCCGTCTCATCAATAAAGTTGAAGACCTCATTAACATCACATCTCCACAAAAAATCTGAGTCGCAAAACATAGCATAACCTTGATAGTTACTAAGATAAGGCACTAAAAATCTTGTATAAGTAAACTCCGTGCTAGCCAGCGGGTCAACTTTACGGGTAAAAATACCTTGCTCCTGTAAATCCTGCAAAACCAGAGGTGTAATACTAATCTCCTGATTGTATTTACGCACCGATCGCTTACAAACTTCATAGGCCAGTTGCTGACCATAGTTACTAGAATCAAACCCAATGTATAAGTGCATTTCTTGTTCCCCATGTTTTATAATTGCACTAACATGATACTTTATTATATATGTCGACGTACCAGAGGTTATCTGAAATATTTTGGCAATTCTCAATTACAGTTTAGTTTAAGATCTAAGCTAAGGCCAAAATTCAGTTTCCAAATCGTTTTTTAGTCTTTGAATACCTTCCGCCCAATCCCCTGACGTGGATTGTCGATATAAAGCCGTACCTGGATACCAAGTGGATTCCGTACCAGCATCCATCCAACGCCACTCTGGTGGAAAAGGAACCAATACCCGACTCGTTTTCCCTACAGCTGCACGTAAGTGTACATTGGTATTACTGACCGCAATGTATTCNTCCAAAGATNCTAGCAGNTTGGCCATATTCTCTAAATCTTGATCGAACCNANCGAAATCATGAGNTTTTCGNCCCAAANACTCATTAAATCTNTCAAGTTCNGAGTTTGTCGAATTACGCTGTAANATAANNACTGTAGCATCAANATTACTAAGTAGAACGGCNATGAGCTCTAAAGGGATTTCTTTATACAAATGCAGGAAGCGTGATCGATNAGANACTTTCGTCCCNGCANACCAAGTTACTCCAATATANGGAGGTGNTCCNATATCAGCCAGTTCATCCANTATATATGANCTATCCTCANCAATATTAGGAAAGGAAATTGGCGGAGGAATTTCNGTTGGGTCTTGCATACCCATTAAAAANGGAAGATCTGCTAATGCCAGNGTCAAGTCAGGTTCCACCGACAAATCCTGCGAACCNATAACCTNATCAATACAAGTAAGTTTGGCAACCAAATTAACAAGTTTTGGATGTGGTCGATAGATAACTTGTGCNCCTCTTAACTTCAGCTGGGGGACAAACCTAAGAAAGAAAATCTCATCTCCTAAGCCCTGTTCGTGAATAAACAANATGTTNTTTTGATACAAGTCGGTATTAGAACTATCAAAAGATAACAATTGATCAATAGGCTCCATCTTTCTTGCCATATAGTAATGCCAACCTTCAGTATAATTCCCGCGCAACAATTCTAGATGGCTCAGGTTATTGTAAGCTTCAATGTAATTAGGNTCGNNTTTNATTGCNNTTNGGTATGCTCNAATAGCTTGATNTAGTTTNCCCTGNTCNTTTAGTNCNGTNCCTAANTNATTNTANCCTNCGGAATANTCNGGATTGATAGCAATAGCCTGCTGGTACGATTCGACAGCTTGATCCAGCTTTCCTTGTTCTCTCAATGCAACTCCCAAATTACTATACCCTTCAAAATAATTAGGATTAATNGCAATNGCTTTNCGNTANGCATCAANNGCTTGNNCTAGCTNTCCNTGCTCNTGCCTNAGNACACCAATATTATTATGNNCNAGNTCNTCCTNNGGATNNATANNANCNGCATGATTATAGGCATCNAAAGCCTNNTGATACTGNCCAGANTCTTTNAGTANATTAGCTAAACTGTTANAGAACGATGACTGATTGGGATCAATCTCAATAGCNNGAGTAATCAGTTCAATCCCNTCTTTNTANTTATNATTTTGNTGCGANATAACTCCNANNAGATGNAGTGCATCNGGNTTTNCCGGCTCGATNGCTAATATCTGATGATAGATNGCTTTGGCACATTCGAGACGCCCNACCTGATGATGNNNGCAGGCTTGCCGTAAAGCAATANCAATATCAAATNGTCTATCATNTCCCATAGATNNTTCGTTCAATACCATTTCATATTNCTCTNACATAAGATGCAAATAACTAGCTAACACAGATCTTCTAAGTNAAAGATCTTGTTTAACCCAGAACTNATACATATCTGCAAAAGTGTCTGGATATTCCTGCTCATATTGATGCCAATTTGNNANGGAATCAGCAAAAAGATCTTCCGGAAAATGCTCGGAATATCTTTTTTTAATCCNGCTATCTCTTATTTCNAACCCCACAAATTTCAGATTAAGCTCTTTTAGCATTCCATCAATTTGTAGGAGCGTAAAGTACTCTTCATGAAAATTAAAAAGCAGGTCACGACATGATGAAAGCGCATAGAAATCTGGTGACTGGCAACAAATATCATTTATGGGATCACCTTTCATGGATATGATTTCTTGGCGACAACGACGTATGTCAGTTTTCGCTGCTGAATATCCTTTGTCTCGAATGAGGTCCCGTACCTTCTTAATCGCTTTCCGTGCTAATTTACTATAAAGTCCAATGAGCATGAATCCACAAGGATTTAATAAATTAGTTAACAACTGCCAACCATAAAATGGATCCTCCATATGATGCAAGACGCCAACACATTCTATAATATCGAAAGTTGCATTCCATTTCCTTAAATCTAAGATATCAACTTGCTGATACCTGATATTTTCGATCTCTAACTCACGAGTTTTCCGCTCGGCATATGCAAGACTGGTTAGACTTAAATCAATAGCTGTTATTGAAGAACCTTCCAATCGTAAAGCTGTTTGAATAGCATGTTTACCCGTTCCACACCCAGCAACTAATACTTGAGCTAATTGCTCTTCCTCAAAACTGTTTAAATTNACATGGGGAAACGCTTTTTTTATGGTCGAGGAAAAAGATTCAGGAGTATATCGATGAATGTTAACCCAACGAGGATACGGATTTTCTTCATATTGAAGCTTTATCTTTTCAGAAACCCTATTCGGAACCTCGTCNGTAGCAGGAATTTGTCGATGTATGCCCAGCTCTATCAAAGGCTCCTCAATTTGAAGCATTAACAAATCCAAGAAAGAAGAATCTCCTACTTGTTTGCCAAGTAATAAGACGTCTTCTGCATTATCTAGTTCATAAGCTGGCATATAGCAACTGAGAATTCCAATAAGTATTTTTTCTCTAAGTTCGATTTTTTCTACTTTCGATTCTACATATTTTTTTACTATGCCAACCTTTAAAACTTCCTCCTCACTTAGCGCATAAACATATTCGTTTAAAAAGCATTGGCTTGCTAGTGCATTTAGAAAATGAGTGTTGATAAAGTTGAATTGGCCTGAATCTAGGTTTTCAACAATTTCATTCAGGAGAAAATTGCGAACTTTTGTTAATAATTTTTCTATAGTTAGGTCTTCAATAATTACTTTAAGTAACAAAGTCGTAATTAAATCATCCAAAAACAAACCATTCGTTTTACTATCTTCTAACATGTAATCTAAAAATTCGTTTGATGTTTTAGATTCGCTAGCGACAATCACTTCTTGGAAAGCAGGCGAAGCTTTCAGAAAAGAAGCAACAAATTTGCCTATTTGCTGGTGTTCAACCCCATCAGCATGCAAACAGTTAATTAAATCTTGTTTCAATTGGTCACTTTGATTGGTTGGACGAGTAAATTGACATATATTAGCAAAATTAATCCAAAGAATAGTTTTATTAGGTGCAAGTCGAATCGCCGCTTGATAAGAAGCAAACGCATCACCAAAGTTACCAAGTTCTTCTAGTACTATACCCAAATTATGATGTGCTTCGGGATAATCAGGATTAATTTTAATAGCTCGTTGATACGCCTGAATCGCCTCATCAGTTTGTCCTATAGTTTTCAATACCGCGCCTAAGTTATTGTGAATTTCAGCAACATAAGGGTTGATATCTAACGCTTGCTTGAAAACTCGAATTGCCTGTTCAAATTGGCTGTTAGCTTTGAAAAAAATATTACCTAGATTATTATAAGCCCAAATATGGCGAGGATTGATCTCAATCACTCTGTTATAACTTTGGATTGATTCTGCTAAATTGCCTTGCGCTTGTAAAACCAGCCCTAGATTGTAAATCGCTTCATCATACCTTGGATTAATTTCGATGGCCTTGCGTAAGACCTGGATCGACTCCTGATCCTTTCCAATCTCATGCAATAGGACGCCAAGATTATTATAAGCTTTAAAATTATTTGGATCAGTCTCAAGCGCTCTAGAATATGCTTGCATAGCTTTCTCTGTATCCTGCTGTGCTTTCAATACAGTACCAAGGCTATCAAAAAAACATGATTGTCTTGGATTCAATTTAATGGCTTGGAGAATGAGATCAGAAGCAGTATTGTATTGGCCTAACTGAAATACGAGAACGCCTAAGAAATGTAAGGCATCTTCATTTTGGGGACTTGCTTTGAGGATCTTTCTATATCCTTCTTCTGCCTGCTTCAGATTACCAGCCNGATGAAATGAAAGGGCTTTATCCAATTCAGCATCAACATCAANGTGCGAACTTATTTCTGAAACTCTTTTGTTCNTTTTNNGGTTGTTTTGCTGTTTTCGCTTTCTTCTCTTTCTTTTCATGACATCACTTGCAGANNTANGGTANGTTTTAATTTGCTTTTCATATTGGCTGGCTAGCATTGGTTGTATAATGNNGAGTNTTGNTACTCAGCAAAAACTACAATCAGCCCGCGTAAATGGAATAAGATCACTAACAACATCTCACAAAAATATTCTACGACTGGTATCATCCCCGAAAAATTTGGACGACTTATCCCAAATGAACTTTTTCCGCAAAAATCATTCTTAACTTGTCTACAAACTAGCACCATCAAGAATCCTATACGGAACATATGGAACCAANTTNTCGTCTGCTTCCAGTATTGTAATTGCAAATGGNTCTAATGCTATATCATCAGNANGNANAAAGTTACTACATATCTCAAACATACGTTTTTCCCCTTCAATATCCACTAAGATGTATTCCAATAAAATACAGTATTTTATTCGAGGGTAACTTGGAACAACCGACTGTANCAGTTCATCCCACCAACCTGTTGGACGAATAATACAATGCACATTATTGCCATTCGGCAACGATTTACTCGCTTGATAGCAGGCAATGTTTATAAAAACAAATTTTTTAGCCAAGCTGAAGATCTCGTCTANAATCCACTTGATGTCTTCCTGGTGACAGTGTTCCAAGACATCTGTTGAGATAACAGCATCATATTGTTTCTCAGGAAATTTCTGATACGGNGGATAGNCAGGATCATAACAATAGATNNCGTCCACCTTCCAATAATCTTGNAGNCCTCGATANCTCNATTGNTTTTTGTCTTCTAGCAACAAATTCTGGTATTGAAGTCCCTTACCACTGCCATAATCCAATAAAGTATGGGAATCCGTCGAAGTAATCAATTCCTTTATAGTACTAATCCAAGGCACGATGCTTTTACCTGAATACATTTTTTGCGCATCTATTTTATCTCTTGAATCTCCATTAATATGCAATTCACTGTACATATCAATCAATGATAGATAAACGGGACTCGGACTTTGCCTATGATATTGGCTTTTTAAAACAATATCTAAGTTATTCTGTTGACATCCAATAGCCAACAGAATTTCATCACATTCTTGAATAGCACTCTGCGTTTGACGAACGGCAGAATAAGCATATATCAAATTACGACGGACNNNGATGCAATCAGGATCAACAACAATCGCNTTATTATATGAATCAATCGCATTATCATAATATCCTTGTCGGATATATGTATTTCCTAAGTNAGCATGNAAATCTACCGAATCCGCGTGTAGACGTATCCCTTCTGAATACGCCTGAACCGCCAGTTGATATTGACCTAAGNAATAATATGCATTGCCCACCAGNAGATAGATACCANCATCTTGAATACNATGTTGNATAAGTGGTTGTANGATTTNCGTAACTNGCTTGTACTGTTTCANCTGATAATATTCCAGAGCAATCTGGATAGCTCGTTCCAAACNAATCTTTTTCATAGAAAACCACTTATAATTTGTTTTAATTTACCCGAAGCCATTTCTTCTCTAATATTGACATAATTGGAGAATCCAATTGTACGCGCCCTGCAACACCATCAAAATTACTAAGTATCTGAAAAATACGCTTTTTTTTAACGACATCGAGATAAAAATACTCTACGANAAAACAATACATTACATCCGGATAATTAAACATAACTGACTGTAAGATCTTCTCCCACCAAACCCCTGGTCGAACAGTACAATGCGCATTCTCACCATTCGGCAACAATCTCGCAGCTGGATAACAAGCCGCATTTATAAAAACAAATTTTTCAGCCAAGCTGAAGATCTCGTCCACAATCCACTTAATATCCTCTTGGGGACAGTGCTCTAGAACATCNATTGAGATAACAGCATCGTATTGTTTCTCAGGAAATCTCTGATAAGGAGGATANGCAGGATCGTAACAATAAACCTCATCCAATTTCCAATAATCTTGAAGGCCTCGATATCTCGATTGGTTTTTGTCCTCTAGCAACAGATTTTGATATTGGAGACCTTTACCACTGCCATAATCCAATAAGGTATGGGAATCTGTGGAAGCAATCAATTCTTTTATAGTACTAATCCAAGGTACGATGCTCTTACCCGAATATACTTCCTGAGAACTCTCCTTACTATCCAAATCGCCATCAACATGTAATTTATTGTACATATCAATTAGTAAGGGATAAATAGGACTTGGATTATGCCTAGTATATTCACTTTTCAGAGCGACTTCCAAGCTACTAGAATTGCATCTATTGTCTAGGACCTGACCACACATTCTTATAGCATTCTCCATTTGCTGAGCAGAAGAATAAACATAAATTAAATTAATGCGGACCTCTGGAAAATCAGGGTTAATAGTAATAGCCCTAACGTACGAGTCAATCGCATTATCATACAATCCTTGTTGAACATATGCATTTCCCAAATTAGCGTGTAACACAGCTGAATTCGTATCCATTTGTATCCCATTCAAATACGCCTGAGTAGCCAGCTGATATTGGCTCAAGCAATAGTGCACGTTACCCATAAGGAGATAAATCCTATCATCTTGCACACCGTGTTGAACCAACCGTTGTAAAATTTTAGTGGTCTGTTTGTAATGCTTCGACTGATAGCATTTCTGAGCAACCTGGATAGCTTGTTCCGAACTAATCTTTGTCATAGAAACCTTCTATCGTTCAGATCATTTTTGTTGGACCGTATAGACAATACTTTATAACCCGCGATTTTCAGCACAATTACCATTTTTTTTACCAAGCAACAATTTTTCTAGATTAACGGTAACTTGCTGAAAAACACTGAACCAGTCACCAAGTTTTTCAGGACGAAACAGAGTCATTGAAGAATACCACGGTGAATCAGAGCGACTTAACATCCACCTCCAATCAGGTACGTAGTGTAACAACGTCCAAACGGGCTTTCCCAACGCTCCTGCCATATGTACTGTTGTGTTGGAAGTCGAAATCACTAGATCCAGAGCAGAGACTTGGGCAGCGAAATCATCTAGATTTTCGAGTGGATCTATATCCTTATCTCGGTAAATTTTAATACCAGACTTACCAATGAATGCATCAACTTCATCTTGCACATCGCCATACTGAAGACTAATGAAGAAACAGTCCTGCTGAAAATGGGACAAAAAGCTTTCCCAGTGATCTAGAGATGTGCTCTTTAATTTTCCAAAACTACTATTTTTACTTTTCCATGAGATGCCAATGATAAATTTACAGTTTGACAATTGTAAGTACTTGCGCCGAAGTACCTCAGTTTTATGACGACATGCTTCAAGATAAGAAACACACTTCACAAAACTATCCTCATTGGGCAGAAGATATCGAGGGAGACTACCAACAGGAGCTTGGAAATCGATAGACTCATCCAAGAGTCGGGAATGTGGTGGACTTTGAACTGGGAGAAAATCGATCCCAGGAAAAGAACGCTGAAAAATAGGGAGGAGGCGATGTTCAGATTCCACAAAAATACGCTGGGCATGATACCGCAATTTTAGCAGTAAGGAAGCAAACATAATATGATCGCCCACCCCTTGCTCCATCCAAATCAAAATTGATTTGTTATCCAGTCGACTGCCATCCCACAGTGGCTGTGGAAAATCGGTTTTGACATAAGATCGACAAAAATCCGATTGCTCCGCATACTGTTCAACTTGTCGCCGTGTACTGCCAATTCGCCATCGTTTTTCGTAAAGAACCCATCCCCGAGAAAATATACCTTTGGTTAACAATGTCAGACCCAAATTATGCTCAGCTTCATCATAATTAGGGTGAATCCTCAGAGCACAATTATAAGCTTGAATTGCCTCCTCGATTCGGCCTAAGCATTTCAAGGAATTTCCCAAATTATTATAAACTTCAAAATAATCTGACTTTAATCCAAGAGCACTCTGATATGCATCAATAGATTGGTTAAAGTCTCCAAAGTCATGAAAAATTAGGCCTATTCCATTATAGGCTCCGGGAATATTGGAATTAATGTCAAGAGCACACTTATATGCTTCCAACGCAACCTCCAATCTATCTGCGGCTTTAAGAGCGTTGGCAAAATTGTAATGGATCTCAGCCACCTGTGGTTTGATAGCCAAAGCCTTCTGGAAAACTTGAAGTGCATCCTCTGGCTGCCCAAGTTCATTGTAGATATTACCAAGATTATTGTAAGCTTCATAGTTATGTCCATCGAGTTCGATTGCCCTTTTACAGGAATTTATGGCTTTATCAAATTGTCCAAGTCCAGCGAAAGATACTCCTATGTCACTATGCGTTTGGGAATGTTTTGGGTTAATACGAATGGCATGTTGATAAGCTTGAATCGCTTCTTCTAACTTGTTGAGTCCATACAAAATATTCCCATAACTATTATGAATTTCAGCGATATTAGGATTAAGTTTTAATGCCTGTTGAAAAGCTTGAAGCGCTTCCTCAAAATGTCTAAGTTCAGCATAAGCAACACCTAGATTACTGTAGGCATATGGATAGCCAGGATTAATTTCAATGGCTGTCTTATAGGCTCCAATTGCCTCTTCAATTTCTCCTGTGATTTTCAACACAGTTCCTAAATTATTATGAATTTCAGCGATATTAGGATTAAGTTTTAATGCCTGCTG
>PBXZ01000130.1:0-17840 GCA_002729415.1 Candidatus Poribacteria bacterium
AGCTGATGGCACAGCAGTAGGAGAAGGTTATACGGTCAAGGGAGTTAACCAACGAGTGTCCAGCTGGTCGATTTATACGGATGGTAGGACAAGAGCCGATGGTTCGTATACCGATATAATGTTTATGGACTTTTTTGGTAAAACCACCAACGTGGGAGATCAAATAGTGTTGACAGTAGATGAGAACGCTACAGGTCAAACTAAGGGCAGAAAAGTTTATACGGTAACTCAGCAAATGGTGACAGCTATGAGTGCCAGTGTTGAGATCAGACTGTCAGGGATAATGGCGGAATTTTCACCGTCCTCCGAGGTTCTGGCCGATGGCACTTCGTCGTTGCAGGTAACAGTAACGGTGCAGGATGAAACGGGAGAGTTGGTGAAAGATGACAGCTTGACCCTTGAATCGTCCAAAGGTTCAGTAATAGGGAATATAGTTAATAATGGAGATGGGACTTATAGTACCACCTATTCACCGTTATCATTGGTTATCTCCGGTTCTGTATCGGATTCGTTGAAGGTGACCTCATCCAAACTGAATCAGTCTGTGTTGGAGACGGTAACACTGTTGGAAGTTCCGACAGTTGTCACTCTATCAGTGAGTGACAAGATGTTTCAGGCGGATGAAAGCAAGACCTCCTCGGTCACGGTAACAGTCAAACGTGGCACGGCGGTCAAGGATGAGACGGTAGAAATCAGTGCCAGCCGTACGGATGGAGTTTCTGATGCCGGTTTGGTAAGTGATGTTGTCAATAATGGAGATGGCACTTACAGTGCGACTTATACCCCGTCCAAAGTTGTAGGCCAGGTTTCGTTGTCAGCCACGGCCAAGAAGTCGGGCGTTTCGTCCACCCCGGTATCGATAACCACCAATGCGGGTCCAGCGTCCAGTTTGGTGTTGGTTTTGGCCCCGGAAGAGATTTCGAGTTTAGCCCAGGGCAGCATTACAGCTACGGTAACGGATGCAGCTGGTAATGGAGTGGGAGGTCTGCAACTGAAGGGTACTGCCGCCGGGACAGGGACAATTAGTGTTTCAACTGCGGGAGAAACGTTTGGCAGTTACCGCTTGACTTATACGGCCTCAACAGTTGAAGAGGCGGGTACAGACGAGGTCACGGTGTCAGTTTTAACTACGGAGATTTCGGGTAAGGTAACAGTAAAGTTGACGCCCGTCCCGCCCAAAGAAGTGCGTACATTGGTTATCAGCGGCTTTGTTTACAAGAAAGGTGGTACGGTTCCGGTATCCGGAGTGGGTGTGAAAGTGAAGGCGGGGACCCAGGAATCGGAGACAACCACAGCCAGTAACGGTTTGTATGAAGCGACGTTCTTTGGTTTGTTGTCCCCAGTGGCGAGGACAGGGGATTTGATATCGGTAGTAGTGACGGACAGTACGGGTCAAGAGCGTGGCAAGGTTGAAGCGTTCCCCCTGTCTGATCAGCATCTTGATGTCGACAGTCCGGATTTGGCCAACATAGATTTGCCAATAACCACTAATATTGGTTCGATGTCCAATAGTTTGTCAATATCAGGTACGGTTTATCTTGATGATGGGAAAACGTCAGCGGGCAGTGGAGTGAGTGTAAAGGTCGAGAATACTAAGCGAAGTCTTTCTCAGTCAGTGTTAACGGATAGGACAGGGAGTTATGCTGTAGCGTTTTCGGATGAGACAAAAACCGTGTCGGAGACGGATGATGTTTTGACGTTTACAGTGGGTTTGGGAGACAAGGTTTTTAGCGCTAGTCGGAAATTGACATCAGCCGAGGTTGCAGGAGGCCTACTAAGTTATGGGATCCATACCGATTTCTCAGCCACGGCCAATGAGACGTTTGTGGTTTATGGCACAGTTTTGCAGGTAGACGGTCAGGCGCCTGCGCGTGCAGGGTTAAAAGTTGTTGTTAAACTCAATGGTTTTGAAGTGCCGGTTCCTACTGAAAGTGAAGGGCGCTATGAAGCGACCAATGTGGTGTTGAACAGTTCGGTGGTCATTGCTACGACGGGTGATGTTGTGAGTGTGGAAGTGACGGCCACGGATATTGCTGTCAGTCGAGTTGTGGGTACAGCGACACATAAGCTGACCACAGCGGAAGTTAAGGCACAGCGGGCAGAAATCAATGTGACGACTGATCTGAAGGCAGCTAGTAAAGTGTTATCGTTGTCTGGTCAGGTTTATCTGGATGGTGGAGAGATCCCTGCTCCGGATGGCTTGAAGGTTGTGGTTTCTAATACTACGCTTGAAGGGCAGATAGATGACGTAACAATAGATGGTGGCAAATACAATGTCACTTTCCTTGATTTGTCAAATAAGATTGTGGCTGAAACGGGAGATGAGTTGAAGATTACTTTGACCAACGGTGACGGTGCTGTCTACAAAAAGAGCTATACGGCGACAACGGCGGATATAGTCGCTGGAAAAATTGAAGGATTGGATATAGCCACTGACTTTGCTGTAACGAACACCGTATTATCGTTGTCTGGTCAGGTTTATCTGGATGGTGGAGAGATCCCTGCTCCGGATGGCTTAGCGATTACAGTTTCTAATGTTACCCGTGGTCAACAGATAGATGATGTGACAATGGATGGCGGCAAATACAATATTACTTTCCTTGATTTGTCGAATAAGATTGTGGCGGCGACAGCAGATGAATTAAAAATAAAGTTAACCAATGCCGACGGCGCCGTTTTCGAAAAAGCGCATACTGTTTCTACTGCAGAAGTGAGTGCTGGAAAAGTAGAGGATTTGGATGTTGTAACCAACTTTGGTGCNACCACCAANTTGCTGAATGTGAAGGGGATTGTTTACCGTGATGGTGGAGAGGTCAGCGGNCCTGCTGGTTTGACNGTGAAAGTTTCAGTCAAAGGGAGCCAGGTTTCACAGTCGGCAGTAACTACAGGAGATGGCAGTTATAGTTTGAAATTGGGCGATGGAATTGCGTTTCTGGCTCAGACAGGTTCCGAATTGACGGCACTGGTATCCGATTCAGCTGGTGAGCGAGGAAATGGTTCGGTTGTCCTGACGACATCAGTAGTTGTTAATGGGGATGCAATTCTGGATGCCATTACGGATTTGGGAGCGACGACAGACACGCTGGCAGTAACGGGTAAAGTCTATAATCAAGGGGAACAGGTGGTCAAGAGTGGATTGACNGGTACGGTTAGTATAGGAAATGTCTCCNTCCCAGTTTCCTTTGAAGCGGATGGTACCTATGCCNCCACTTTTGTCAGCTTTACTGGTCCGATAGCTGAAAGTGGTGATACCGTTGAACTTTCGTTTACACATGAGGATGGTCATACAACTGTATTCCAAGCCAAGCTGACAACCAAGCAGGTAACGGACCAATTGGCGGAAATAGCTGTGATGACGGACTTGGGTGTGTCTACAGGAACACTGGCGGTAGCGGGTAAAGTCTATGATTTTGATGGGCAGGTGATTAAGAGTGGATTGACAGGTACGGTTAGTATAGGAAATGTCTCCGTCCCAGTTTCCTTTGAAGCGGATGGTACCTATTCGGCTACCTTCTTTAGTTTTACCGGTTCGGTAGCCAGTAATGGTGATATAGTTGAACTCTCTTTTGTCAGTCAAGATGGGATCAAAGTTTTATATAGGGNAGAGTTGACAGCCAAACAGATTGCGGATCAATTGGCTGATGATATTGATGTTAATTTTATTAAAGATGAAGGCCCTCCGATAGCAGTTGCTGTTGCCACTCCTACTGCTGTTCAAATAGGAGAAAGTGTTACTTTTGATGGTANCGGTTCGACTGATGATATTGGTATTGTTTCCTATAGCTGGGTTATTGATGGTGTGGCTGTTGCAGTGGCAGAGAGTACAACAACGCACACTTTTGACAAGGCTGGTTCTTATACTGCCACTCTTACNGTTAAGGATAAAGCNGAGAATGAAGCTGTAGCAACTATTGCCGTTTCTGTCGGTGGTTTTGGCTTTGCTGGTCTTGTTCGAGAAGCAGATGGCAAGATTCTTGAGTCTGATGATTCGGTTCTGGTNCAAGTGACACATCTNTCAACTGAAACAAAAGTTGTTGGTACACNCCGAAACGGCCNATATATGGCGGTCTANGGTTTAGATCAATCGGAGGATATAANGGTTGGGGACCAGTTTGAAATTCGTGCGCTTGATGTCAATGGATTGCCTGTGTCTGAAACTGTTGTGCACANTCTGGCACCTAAAGAGTACCAAGGTAATGNCGTTGAGTTATTGGATATCACCACGGATCGAACTTCAACTTACGCAATNACAGGTCGGATTTTTGATGTTGATGTTCAGCCGATTGTTGGTGCTGTTGTCTCTGTGAAAACACCTCTTGGCGTTCAAACTGTGGTTACCGATGAGTTAGCTTCTTATTCTTTTACGTTTTCTGATTACCTGACTAATCCTTCTCGCGGGGAAGAAATCCTTCTTAATGTTAATATCCCNGATGGNATGTCACGACGTCTGGTGGTGATTGCTTTNGAGGANCCAATGCGCTCAGTTGTTGCAAACTCGTTACCNATTTTACTGGGTGGACTTGCTATTAATACCGTGAAGCANCGTGATTTTATNGATCGGCTNGTTTCTCATATCATTGCCGAAACGGAAATTGGCANGACTCTTGGACGTGGGANGGGTGACTTGCTAGATTTTGTACAGAAGAGTCCNGAGCTTCGGTCTGATATGATTCAGTTGATTGAAGGNTTGTTGCCGGGGGGGCTTTTGCCCAATCAGGTTGTTTTAAGACCTGAACTTCCCTTGGTTTTTGAACAGGCTGAAAGTTTGGTACTGGAGAATTTTGGTAATGGTCTTTACCCCTATNCAGTGACAGATATGGGGTTGGGCACAAGAGATGAGAACCCTACNCTGGCCGTGGTTGGAGACAAATTNGATTTGTATCTGGTTGTACCTGGATCTGAGGCCACAAATGTGGAGTTTAGCCTGACTGGCGCGCAAGGTTCTACGGTTACAGCACAGAAGATTGTAGAAGGGGTGTCAATGCCCCATACTTTCCAATTGGAAGAGCAACTTGGTGTTACTTTCTTGCCAGCTTGGCCTGGGTTGAGGAAAGGTAGTCAGCAGGTTTTTAATTCTGTGAAGTTGAAATATGCGGTGGAGGATTTGTCTGTATCTGATGCTAACAGTCTGAGTCCCGTTGACTATGCGCGTGAGTCAATATTACAGCCTCGTGTTATTGCTGATCAGGTTGTCTGGGAAACCGTTGTTGAGATTAAGCCTGCAAAAACTTACTACTATTATTATCAAGTTGAATTGAGCAACCCGTTAGTTTTAAGTTTGGGTGGCAAGAAGATTNATGTTAGTAACTGGGNGCTTCCTGACCCGAGAAACCTGCAGATCGAGGANCGAANTCTGATTGAAAAACTCGTAACTAGGGAATTTCAGTTGGCTGTCGCTCCTATGTTGGATCCAATGGTTTCTTCCGTTTTTAGTGGTGGTCGTGGAGGNATGTCAATTGCACCTAATCAACGGCAGAAGTTGACTNGTATTCTGACTGCGACTGCGTTNCCGTTGATGAATGATATTTTGCAGACGCTTGACCCCAAAGTTTCATCTATGTTTGTCACACCAAAATTGTCTACATCTCAGTCTCTCTGGGTGGCTACGTTTGATTTGGCCAATAATATTGATGGTGATTATCAGCTTTCTGCATCTGTTTATAATACGGATGGTGATTTGGTTGANCGGATAGGAGGTAAAAAATTCAGCTTAGATCGATTGTCTCCTTCCGCTGATTTGGGCGTGTCTGCTGGTCAAAATTCTCGCGTTTATCGGGCCGAAAATGGTGCTTATGTCGCGACTGCGTTGCCGGTTGCTAAAGGAGAAGATCCACTTGCTACATTGAACCTCAACCTTCAACATAATCCAATAAACGATGCTGATTTAACTGGTTATATTTATCAGATTATCCGTTATCATGATGATGTTGCCAGTCAAACTGCAGAATTTTGGACGGGNGTGCCGACATCNCCAGATACCGATTATACTGGTGCTAGTCAAATAATTGGAGGTTTNCTGGGAGGGCTCCTCGCACCGGGACAGCTTGGTGTTTTGGGGCAGCAACCNGTAACTGCTACACCTCCNCATCAAATTGCGTTTATGATTCGAAATGGACAGGCTGATTCTGCGTTGATGACAGGTGAATTTGGTGTTCGTGCTGTAGGTGTTGATCCGGTTTTGAATATTGGTTCTCGTGTCCCTCCGACTCGTTTGAGTATTGTTCCAGCGGCTGCCGATATGGCTAGGGTGGCCACTGTTATTGTTAACGGTCAACAAGGAGAAGATACCATCTATGCTGATGAGCTTGATNTGACACTGCGGGTGTCAATTGNCAGCAGAAAGCATCCGNTGACGTCAATACGTGTTGAGTACGCTTCTGCTGACAATTGGACAGAAATTAGTACAATCAGGACGGATGTCTTAAAAGGTGCCGTGGTTGGATCAACCTACGATGTGGATTGGAAGATTACGAACTTTGATGATCTGTTAGCGGTAAGTAGTCAGTTTGGTGTTAGAGCTGTTGCTACCAATGCTCTCAGTATTGCGGATCCCAAGCCTATATCTCTGGATTTAAAGTTGGATGCTAGGTTGTATCCGGCNTCNCCGGCTGTGAACTCGATTGGTCTTACTGCTACTGAATTTGGTAACGATAGTGGCGGTACTAAAGGGGAAATTGTTTTAATTGCTAAGACGAAGGCATTTACCAAGCCGTCTATTGGTTTAGTTCGTTTTGAAGTGCGCCGCCAAAAGGAAACTGAAAATTGGCAGAAGATTGGTGACGTTAAAACTTCTGCTAGTGTGTCTAATGGGTTTTTGAGATGGAAGCTGGTGTATGATACCAAGAAACTTGGTGATACGATTGTCGTTGGTGGTTTGGCAGCTAGGGATAAGTCAAAAGATGATAATCCATATATTGTCAGGGCTGTTACTGTCGATGTTGCTGGAAAAGCCCATGATACGATCGACGTTGTCAAATCAACTGCTTTATCAGTAGATAATATTGATGATGTTCCTCCCATAACCGGAACTGAGATCACTCAAATCGTTGATAGTATGGGTGTTCTTAAAGTGCGGGGTGGTGCTTATAGTACTGGNGGNTTAATTGCTAAAGATGTTGATCCNCCAGTTCTTCTGATTACTGCCAAGCCGGCGGCGGATCCTGCAACCTTTAATAAAGTCGAACTTCATTTTANGATAGGTGAGAAAAAACTCGATCTTGTTCCAATGCAGGCTTCAAATGAAGGGNTATATAAAGCCACTGTCCCGTTAAAGGATGTTGCCAATGGCAAGTATGTCGTTCGAGCNTTNGTAACAGATGCNGCTAATAATNTCGAGGTTGCTGATGACAAGGAAGCCATTAGGGTTAACGTTGAGAACTTTGAGTTGCCGTTTAGTGATGAAAAGGGAATAGTCATTGCNATTGGTGATCAAGATGCCCAGTCTACAACTGAGATTGCTAAGATTTATCCACGAGGGATTCCTATTACCAAAGAAGGNTTCTCATTCAGTAGTATATTGCCGGCAGATGTGACTGAGAAAGATATTGATATTTTNATCAATGGTCAATCAGCAAAAGCACGAGGATTACTTAAGNTAGAAGTGAAACTGGTTAAGCCTGCTGGCCAAGGTTTTCGGTCCATGGTGCTGGTCGATGAACAGAAAGAGTTCATTATTACTCTTGATACTTCCCAGTTTGATGATGGGATATATGACCTGAAAGGATACATTTCAACGCGAACTGGTCAACTTTCTTTTGATTTACCTAAAATTAATTTGGATACTATTCCTCCGGTTATTGAGATTCTGTCACCGTTAACAAATGCCGAAACTAGCCCGTTACCGACGATTTATGCTTCCTACAATGATGGTACTATTGGTAGTGGTATTAATGCCAAGACATCAACGATTAAATTAGCTCGCCTGATACCAACTGAAAAGGTGGTTAAACTTGATTCTGGTGGTTTGAAAACTAACGAAAGTGCGCTGATATATACTCAATTGACTTCTCTTGANGGAGGTCTTTATCGNGTNACTGTTGNTGTTTCTGATNTGGCTGGGAATTTGGGTGAGACATCAACTCAATTTGCTATTGAAGGGACGCCCCCAGAAGTTCCNGATAACACTGCNCCAGTAGTAGCTACATTNAGTCCACAAGGAATCGTNCAGGTTGAAGATNTTCTGGTTTCGGTTANTGCTTCTGATCCAGAATCAGGCATCTCAGGNGTGACNCTCTCTGTTNATGGGAANGCTGCCAAGGANGGTGCTGCCCANGTTTTTAACCTTGGTAATGGTNNGCATAAAGTAAAGGCCGTAGTGACTAATGGTAAAGNTTTGAAGACAACTGNCAATTGGTCGTTTGTGGTAGAGTTGGTGGNGGAAGAGGTTGATAAAACACCTCCGATAGTTTCATCTGTTACACCNCAAGGNTTGGTTAGATCTGCTGATGTAACTGTTGCTGTTTCGGTTTTNGATGATCAATCTGGTATTTCTGACGTGCAACTTTCTGTCAATGGTGGTGCGGCCAAAAAAGGGTCNCAGCGCAGGGTTACCTTGGTTTCTGGTAATCATACAGCACGTGCCGTAGTGACTAATGGTGTGGGTTTGAAGACAACTTTCGATTGGACATTTACCGTTGAAATTGATACAACACCGCCACAGATTACAACCGTATCGCCGGAAGGCACTATTCGGTTTGGGAAAGCCGCAGATATCNATATCGGTANTCGATGATTCTTCAGGGGTCGATAAAATTGAGATTTCGGCAGTCAACGCNTTANATTTAAGTTCTGTTGCAGGTTCTATTGAATTGGATAGCAAGAAAACTTGGGCACGTTTGATACCCAAAAATGCTTTAGATAATGGTACTTATGCTGTTAATGCTAAAGTTGCTGATGCGTTTGGTAATACGAGTGAAGTCAAGTGGATCTTCACTGTTGAAGTTGATGTTAAGCCTCCACTGATTATGGCCATGACACCTCAGGGGACAGTCCATACCGAAAAACCATCAATTTCCGCCTCNATTACGGATGATATCTCGGGTGTTGAGTCGGTTGATGTTTCGCTTAGAGACTCGAATGGTAAGGGCGTTTCCGGTAAGTTGATAACTGACGAGACAAAAAGTTCCGCCACTTTTACCCCCCAAAACAATCTGAAAGAAGGTAATTATTCTGTTGTTATAAAGGCGGCTGATAATGCGGGTAATCCTAGTAGTATTAAATGGGATTTTACCGTTGTTTTGGATACCATACCACCAGTGATTAGCATAATTTCACCGGTGGGTGAATCCAATGTTTTAGAAAGGCGACCTGTGATTTCTGCTAGCTATACCGACGCCATATCAGGGGTTGATCAGTCGTCGGTTAAGTTGTTTGTTGATAACGAGGATGTGACATCCAAAGTGGAGGTATCTAACACTCGTGTTAGTTATACGCCAGCATTGGATCTTGTGTTTGGGAGACATACTGCCAAAATAGAAGTCTCTGATTTGGCTACTCCAACTGCAAATACTGCCTCTCAAGAATGGACATTTGTGATTGAGAGCCGGGAAGGTCTAGCCTTGCTGTATCCGAGAAACTATCCAAACCCATTTGAAGAGGCAACGACTGTTGCCTTTATACTAACTCGTGGATCAAGCGTGTCTATTGAGATCTATGATGTGGCTATGCGACTTGTTGTTCAATTAAAGGATAATCAATATATGGAAGCTGGTGAACATCAAGTTAAATGGGATGGAAAAACAGCTGGAGCAGGAGATGATTTAGCACGTGGAGTGTACTTCTGTCAAATTATCGTGGAAAGTAGCCTTGAACCCGAGTATGGTTTATTGAAAATGGCATTAACACGTTAATAGGGCAAAGGTCGTGGTATATGCGTGTCACAAAGTCAAATTGCATGTTGTTTAAGGGGGGTATGATGAGGCAAAAGCAGTTGCTTCAATTGGCGATTGTTTCCTTGATCTTAATTTTTTTTGTCGCGCAATTCAGTTTTGCTGGGGTTAATGCTGCGCCTCATCTGAATATTGGTGCCGGTGCAAGGTCTTTGGGGATGGGAGGCGCTTTCACGGCTGTTGCTGATGATGCGACTTCGACTGTATGGAATCCAGCAGGTTTGTCGGTTGCGAAGGATTTGACCTTTACACTGGCTACCGAAAGGTTGGATTTTGATCGAAAACATAATTTTATGGCCGTGGTCAAAAGGTTGGGAGCAAAAAGTGCACTTGGTCTGTCTGTTGTTAGCTTTGGTGTAGATGGCATTGAGGAACGATTAACGAAAGATGATATTTCCGCCAAAAGTACTTTCAATTATAGTATGAACGCCTTCGCGTTGTCTTATGGCCAATCTTTAGGCAATATTAATCTGGGGACTAGTCTGCAAATTCTGACAGACCAGTTTAGCGTTGGTACTGATGACAAGGTTAGCGGTTTTGGAGGTGTTGATCTTGGATTACTCGGTCGCTTGTATTCTGATACGGTCAGTTACGGGGTTGTACTTAAGAATTTATTTGGATCGATAAGCGAAAGTAGCCTGCCGGCAGTTCTTGATTTGGGGGTTGCGTTTAGCCTTTTAGAAAGGAATGTGGCAACCTTTGCCGTTGATTTGGAGCGAGAGTTTGTTGATATTGAAGAGAGTACAACATCGGTACGTGTTGGTGTTGAGTACCTTGTTGGAAATACCTTCTCAATTCGTGGTGGAACTAAAGCAAATTCGGACCGTATGAGCTTATATGGTGGTTTTGGTGTCAATGTGGCAGGTTTGCAGGTTGATTATGCGATTAAGTTGGCTGATAATTCGGGACATAAGCTAAATGATTCTGGTAACATACATTTAGTGTCTTTGTCTTACAGCTATTGATTTTATTTGGGTTTTGAGGGATATGTGACATGAAAATAATGAAGTGCTTGCTGCTTTTGGTGATCGTTTCCTGTTTTGGTATGTCTCTTATCCCCACTCCGCTTACAGTTGGATTCGCTGCCACGATTACGCCTAATCCTGTTAGTCAAGATACAAAACTGATTACGATCAAGGCGGGTGATACCCTCTGGTTTCTTGCGGGAGTATATCTCAAGGATCCAATGTTATGGGGCCAATTTAAACAGTACAACCACTTTACGGATCCTGACCTGATTTTTCCCGGTGAAAGGTTATTGGTTCCGACCACGTTCCAGATGCCTGCAGACTCAGTGCGCAATATAGTAGATGTGCTTCAGAAACCTGTTGCTTCGGAAGAGGTTATTAAAGAGATTCAAACTAAGTTAGAAGAAGCAGGAGTTAGTCTAGTTTCTATAAACAAAATGGTTGGTGCATTTGAGGTTCGAGTTGGTGTGTTAGAGAATATAAGTAGTGGCTTGCGGGATCAGGTTAAGGTCGATGATGACAGATATGCTAAGACTAATGCCAAGGTTAATCAAAATACAAGTCACCTAAATGAACTTACTGACAAAGTGGCTGAAAATCAGAGTAATATGCAAGCTGAGATTTCTGGTGTTTTGTCTCAAGTAAGTGGTTTACAGGAAAAATTGGGTAGCCAACAGCAAACTATTACTGATAAGATAGCAGCCGATACGCAGTTGATTGTTCAACGTGTTGAAGGTAACCAGGCGGTTATGTCTGGACTGAAGCAGAAAATTGAGGCGGACCAGGGACCTATGGAAGAGTTGTCGAAAGGGAAACGGAAATTTGTTGCTTTGACTACCGTTTTAGGTGGATTTGTTTGGTTTGTTGTGAATGTGTTTGGTGGGGGAAATTAGATTTTTTGCTCTTATCAGTAGAAACAGGGAATTGATCAAAAGGGATTTTTAGGATTATGTTCTTCTTGATTGGTTTTCCTGTTTTTTTGTTGGGTTATATAATTTAGTCTAGGTTGAAAATTTTGCGGTGCTCAGAAATTATAGAAGATGCAACAGATCGCTTTATTGAGCTTTATGGTGACAGGAAAGAAGGTCCTGGCAAGTCGATTCGGTGTGGGATGGCTTGGATAGCAGATGCTAAGGTTATTCTTGTGGCAACACGTGATCAACATAAACCTGAGGCTGCGGATTTGCGCCGCGTAAGTAGGTTAATTGATCTGGCTGAGCACCTGAAGCGTCCTATTTTAGCCTCGTTACAGTTATTGTCGGATGTTGAGAATGGGTTCGGTCTTCAGGATATACGCAACCGAAAGGAATTTGACACGACCTTTTCGAAACTGATTTCTCATCCGTTTCCGATTGTGACTGTTACGGACTATAGTCTTCTACAGACTTTGGATATGTCTTTAAGGATTTCAGATTCGCTTTTGGTTCGTGGGAATGGTTCTGCTGCCAATTTTGATCAAAATTGTGTTGAAAAAGGACAGCAAATTATTAGAAATGTTGATGATGATTTGGGATTGAAAAGTTCCATTTCTGCTATGTTTTTCCATCTTTTAACTGTTCAAAAGGATGATTTAGTAAAACGACGGAAAGACCGTTTGCGACATGCTGATTCCTGAGAATGTGTCCAAGAATTAGCTTTTTAAGGATTTGAGAATTAATATGTTTAAAGATGATTTGCGGTCTAGTGTTGATGTGATGGTTCTGCCAATGACTAGAGCGATGAGTTGGTTGGGAATAACACCGGATATGGTGACTTTTGCTAATTTTGGTGTCAACTTGGCTGCGGCGTTTTTTTTGGCAAAAGGACGCCTGATTTGGGCAGGGATATTAATCCTTTTTGCTGGCGTACTTGATCATATGGATGGTGCTGTTGCACGAATGACTAACCGAGCTAGGCCATCTGGCGCATTGCTTGATTCAGTGGTTGATCGTTATTCTGAAATTGTTGTTTTTTTTGGCTTTCTTGCCTATTTTTACCATTTAAACTCTAATTATTCGTTTTATGGTGTATGTTTGGTTTTTCTAGCTATATCTGGTTCGGTTCTCGTTAGTTATATTCGGGCTAGAGCAGAGGGGTTAGGTATTGAGTGCAAGGTGGGTATTATGCAACGACTTGAGCGAATCTGCTTAATCACAATTGGTATTTTGGCTCAAGGGGTATTTCAAAGCTTTTACGGGAAACTGCAACTGCAATTTTACGGGAAACTGGAATCGGAAGGGCTTATTCTAATCATAGTTTTCTTGATTTTGACAATTGGAACCCATCTTACGGCAGCACACCGATTAATATTTTGCTACCGTCAACTTAATTTATAAACTATTCAGCAAAAAAGGTTTTGGAGATTTTGGTAGTCTAAAATAGGAGGCAAGGATTATGGAACATTTTCTCAGGTCGTTTAGGATATTCAGGGTGATTGAGGTATGGCAAATAGGATTACTTGCTTTAGTTCTATTTGGTGTTTGGTGGTAATGGAACAGGATTAGAAAAACGAGAGTGTTATGAATAAATGTGATTGTGAATGTGAATGTTGCAAGTAGTCAAGACTAAAAAAGGTATAGGGCAGATGGGGAATCTGTTAAACAGCTTTTTTGAATAGGTACGACGATATCTAGTATTCCCTGAAAAACTGCAGCAGGGCTGTCGATGGCTTCTACCGTTGATATAATTGAGTTTTGGTAGTGTTTCAGTACTGGCTGGGGTTCTTCTCGATAAACTTCCCATCTTCGTCGTATTACATCCTCGCGTGCATCATCAATCCGGTTTTCTTTCAGGGCACGTTTTCTAAGGCGCTTAATCATTTCTTCTTCATCGTTGCAGAAGAGATGAATTATCTGTAGAACGTTGATGTGCTGGGCCATAATTTCTGCTTGGGTCATACTGCGAGGAATGCCATCGAGGACTAGTAAATCACTGGAAGGTTTGTATGATCCTAAGATGGTGTTCGCGTGAACGTGTTGTTTCCATAGTTCTACCGTAGTTTGGTCTGGTACTAGTTCTCCTCGTGAGGAGTATTCGTACACTTTTTCCCCTACTTCGGATTTGACGTCTATTGTTCTGAAGACGTCTCCACAGGAAAGGTGAAAAAAACCGGGAATCGATGCCAGAATCCTCCCTTGTGTGCCCTTACCAGTTCCGGGAGCGCCAAAAAGTAAAACCGTTTGATAATGTGTCTCTTGATTCATTTTGTTTTTCTCTCCAGATTTAGAAGATTTTGACACGTTATTGTCAAAATTGACCACAAAAACTATTGGTAATTGTGTGCTATATTTGATTGGGAGCTTTTTGTTGATTGCAAATTATCTTTATGATAATAGACTTGATTTACAGCGTTAATTCTTTTTAGCATAAAAATATCCCCATTTTTGAGAGCCTTGTTGAGTGCGAGCGATTTTTTTCTCCCACCCTTGAATTAGGTCCTCATAGTCGTGTTGTGCGAAGTTTTGAAGAAACTCTTCTTTTATCGAAATTAAGTGTTTTAGTTCCGTCTCCAAAGCGATCACAAACCTGTTTGTGTTGTCGTAACCTTGGATTATTTTTAATCCTGCTTGTTCAAGTAAGTGTTTATACGTTTGAATATTGTGGAGAGTATAATTCCTTTCCTTAATGTAATTTGAGAATTCGTTAGGCCAATTGCTTGATCCGCAACAATAATCGGTGATTAAGGTTTTTCCTGAAGGTTTTAACCAACTTTTTATTTTTTTAAAGAGAGCTACTTTGTCTTTTATATGCAAGAAACTATCACGGCTATATATTAAGTGGAAGGTCTCTGGTTCAAACTCCATTTTGGTGCAGTCTCCCAATATAAACTGCACTTTACTGTTACGATCTGATGCCCTTTGCTTTGAAAGTTTAATCATATTATTTGAAATATCTATCCCTGTAACCTGTGCAGCATAGTTGTTTTCAATGAAGAATGCACTGCCTCCCAGCCCACTTCCGATGTCAAGGACTTTTGCACCGGGAGTTAAATCAATTTCAGCGAATAGTTCCTGAGTTGTTTTAATTCCTCCAGTACTAACAAAATTGTGACCAAAGACTTTTTCGTATCGCAATATACTGTTTACAGTGTACTGAGTTGTATCTAATTGAGAATTTGTTAATGAGTTTTTTTGATTCAATCTTATTTCCTTGGTTGCTGTTGATAAATGGCGAGTAACCGTTGAGTCTTTACCATTTGGAATGGAATAATAAAAATGTTGCATTATGTTTTCTTGATTAGTGTAGATGCTGTCTCAAACATAAATAGTTGTTAATTAAACTGATTTTCAAACTGATTTTCAAATTTCACTATTATTTCTTTTTCCTTCGTGATTCATAGTATTCAAATATGGCTCTCCAGTATCCTTCATCTCTTGGATACTTTTTCCTATTAACAGGTAGTAAAAGTTGTCCGGAGTTGTCAATGTTATCTGATTCATCAGTGTCCGTATTGATCAGGTTCATCTGCCGTGGTTGATATTCTATGTCTTTTGATTCTATTCGCCACTGATTCTTGGTTTTTATCGCTCTTATTTTATTGTTTTTGATTTGATGGAGTACGTTAGCTGCGGACACATTCAGGTAATCGGCAACTTCAGCGACTGTCATGTAGCTTGCGTTATTATCACTTGGTTCCGAAACTGGTTTAAGTTTAGACGGAAGTTCTACGTCGTCCAAATCGAGTAGTTTTTTGATGTTCCGTTCCTTCCTTATTAGCTAAAAAAAGCGAAGCAATGCAGAAATCATCTTTAGTCTCTCTGTTTTTTTAAATCGGGATTGCTAGTTTCTTTTATAGAAAATCGAGCTGGGTCTAATAGTGAATCTCTGGTTTGGTTTCTTTATTTATTCATGGCAGGCTGGCACAGGATAGCATACTATTCACTAACGTTGCTGACATGTTAACTGTGTGGTGTAGAAAGGTTCCAAAATTTCAAATGGACTATATGAAGCTGTTGGCTAGAAGTATATTTAAAACTTTTTGATTTCTCCCCAAAAAATAGCTTCTTTTTCTAAAGGGGTAACAGAAAAAGGTCCTAACTTCGCTGGTTGCCAGTAGGCAGGAGAGTTCCAATAATTTCCAGCTCCATCAGCAGGTAGCCTGACTTCTCCTGTCCTTACGCCTCCTTTATCTGTGTCTCCCCCGATGAAGTATATTCCCATAGTTGCCTTTTCTAGTTTCTTTAGATCTCTTTCGAACAAAGAAAACGGTATTGCTGCTTCTACGTACCATCCACCGTCTATAGCCCCACTTGCCCGTTTTGGGGTTACGTCATCTCCTTGTAAACCACCGTGTCCTGGGCCATTATATGGACATTCCTTTACCATTGGTTTCCATTTGCCTTTTATGTTTTGGGGTGTAAAAATGAAAGCCCAATCCCCTTTTCCATTTAATGCTGTTCGGTCTTTAAAGTCCCCTTTCACATCAATATAAAATCGGATATAGTCAGAATCTTTGAAGTCTCGTGAAACTTCATCTTTACAGGAGACAGAATTATCCTTTGCCCGACAGGCGAAATAGAAATTGTTCTCATCGTAAGCAAGATAAGTCGAAAAATAATCGTCCTTTATAGTACCTCCAATGCATACCAAGGAGAGATCAAACTTGGCAGCTCTGTCGTCAATGTTGTCATCCGGTTTGCCATCTATATTCAGTTTACCCCATGGGATGGTGTGAGTGACTGCAAAGATTGGAGATGCGGCTAAGATAAGAAAGCTGATTGTCAACAGAGATAAGAAGCTTAATTTGTTCATTTAATGTGTCTCGCGAATCTGGAATTAGCTTAAATTACGCTATTGTAACATCGATTGATGGATATTTGTATTGAAAATCCCGTTTTTCAATGCAATCAATCTGTGGTGAAAGAAAGCGGAAATGTTGGTTCTTTAGTTTGGTGTGTTTTGCGTTCCTCAATTTTGAGATGATAATATTCCTTGATAAATTCTGCTAAATTTTGAGTTGCTTCTTCAAAAACAATTCGGCCTTTTTCTGCGGTGGCCTTTTCTGCTTCACCCATGACACCGCTATCAGTATATTGGCTAGTCCATTCAATCAATCCCATTGGTCCTTTGGCAAACAGGTCTCCCCAAATAAATTTGGAGTTTCGCTTATTCGTTTTGGAGATTTCGCTTTTGATCTTATTTTGGCGAACGCTGTTTGGTGAGAGGTGGAGTAACATTGAGGTTTCTAGCTCACCTGCGTGTGAACAACCGCCAGGAAAAACACTTTCCCTCCATTGTTTGTCAAAATCTGGATTTACTTTCAATAATTGCCACCAGCTGCAAAAGACGCAACTCGCATCAGTTTCAACGATAGTACGTCGAGCTACCATGTCAATGAGGTTATGGTTTGAACCGTGCCCGTTAATGAGGATAATTTTCTTGAATCCATGGTAGGCTAAACTTTTACAGATATCCAGTACATATTGAATGAAATGTTCGAAGTGTATGTTTAAGGATCCGGGGAAATCCATTACGTGGTGTAGATACCCATAGTTGACAGGTGGTAGTACAAGGCTCATGTTCGAACTTAAGCGGGCAGCCTCTGTGGCTATTGCTGTGGCGCATAGGTGGTCTACTTTTAATGGAAGGTGATGACCATGTTGTTCTACCGAGCCGGTTGGGATAATAGGAATTTTTCCCATGTCTACAGCTTGGTTTACTTCCGGCCACGTCAATTCATCAAACTGGTATATTTCACGGACAGATGGCATTGAGATATTTTCCTTTTTAGAATGTGTTCAAGAAACGCGATATTTTTCTGCGATGTGATTGTTTAAGGTAACCCCCATCCCAGGAGCATTTGGTAGTGTTAATATTCCATCTTTAAACGTAATATCGTGTAGCACTAGTTCTTGCGCTAGAGGTGAAGGCGCACGTGTAAACTCAGTCAGTGGTTTTTGTCTGGTTGCTGCCCATTGTGCTGAAGCCGCTAGCAGAACTCCAGTTCCAAATGCATGGGGAACTGGCCAACTTCCAGTTTCTTGCGCGAACAACCCAATTTCTTGTG
>PBXZ01000131.1:0-48606 GCA_002729415.1 Candidatus Poribacteria bacterium
CATACCAGTGGGAACCAACCAATCCCCGCATTACTTAAAACAAGTAATATCCCGGAGAGAGCGCTAAGCAGAAGACCTTTTTTCATACAACCTCAATTCAGTTTCAATTGTCATATGTATAAACAACGACGAAACAGCTACTTCCCACCCAATACTCATACACAAAAAACAATCAGCAGAAAGATTTAACAATAATTCAGGATAATTTCGTGATACTTAGATTGTTGGAGTTTTTCTCGAAACCTACATCCCAATTACATTTGACACAAACAATATCAATCAAATGTAAACCTTATGAAAACCGAAGACGTTTTGAGCAGTCGGCAATTGGATTCCAACAATATGCTTAAAAATTATACGGAGATCCAAAGAATGAGGCAACAAAAGAAACTTATCCTCTTAATTATTTCCTTGGTTATTAGTCCGTTAACAAGCACAGTTTCCTTCGCTGGCGCAGGTCGAACAGGAGCACAAATTCTAAATTTAGGAGGTGGTACCCGTGCAGCTTCGCTCGGTGATGCATTTTCTGCTATTGAAGGGGATGTAACCAGTACATTTTGGAATCCAAGTGGATTGAGTGGATTGCAGGAAACACAAACAATTCTCTCTTATACTGACTACAAAGAACTTTTTGGGGATGCAAGTGAAGGTTTGTACTACGCACTCTTCGCGGGAGCCTCCCATATTGAAGATACCGGAACAATTGGTATCAGCCTTCAAGTTCAGGGTCAAGGAACGATTCAGGTAACCACAGATTCACCTGAAGTACTGCGTGAAGAAAACCTTGGTACAAATTGGGCACTAGCACTATCTTATGCCGATCAACTCTCAGCGGGACTGGCAGCGGGTATTAGCGGAAAAATCATACGCCAGAGACTCGCACAATATGGTGGACGTGCCTATGCCATCGACTTTGGCATACAATACGACTTTCCACACACTCCATTTCCCATTCGTGTCGCAGCAGTAGTACAAAATTGGGGAACCCGAATTAAGTTTAAAGATGAAAACCAAAGTGATCCCCTACCTCGCGTTTTCAGGTCAGGCACAGCGATAACGTTACTTAACACTGGATACCATAAACTACAATTTGTAGCTGATCTAACAGCAGAAATTGATAAACTGAGAGAAGACGATGAAAAAGGTGTCACAGCATTTCTTGATCAAAATCCTGGCATGACACGAAGCCAGTTGATGTCAGAACGTGGTGTTGGCCTACACGCCTTAGAATGGAAACATTTACACAAAAACTTTGGCATTGAATATTCACTTAGCAAACTGATTTTCCTTCGTGCTGGCTATAAAAAGGAGCCGGGGATTAATCTACCTGGGTTTTCTGACCATTTAACCTATGGGCTGGGTTTTCGTGTCTATTTTGGGCAACTCGACTACGCTCAAATCCCTGGTGGAGGACCATATAACAAACGTTTAAATGTTGTCGCGTTGAAATTTATCTTTTAACGGAAAGGAATCTGGATGAAGCACATTACCTGGGTTGCTATAGTGTTGTCAATCAATATTTCNTTAAGAACGTTCGCTGAACCCAATCTTTANGGNCATCTTCTAAACCAATCATCNTCCNCTCTAGTCAGTGCANTCAAAAATCAGAAACCAGTATTGTTTGCTCNNCCNCAAAATATAGAANCGGAAATACCCAGAAACCCAAATCTTGCGTTTTTATACTCACTGCTTATTCCAGGTTACGGTCAGATTTANAGTAAAGCNAAACGAGGCTATGGGATGATCGTCGCTGANNTGGCCTTACTAACTAGNTATTATATAATTCACAGCAACGCAAAAAGTGATCGTGATCACTACCGNGATCAGGTCCGAAAACATGTTCGTTTCGACGGCGGCTGCGGTGGAAACCTAGAATCCTTCTCTTTTGTCCACAGTACCTCTGGCAAACGTATNGAAATTCCCTGTGCCTTTGACAAATGGGATCCTGTGGAAGACTTTGAGCACTCCACAGAATTCTCAAATTGGCGAAATATCTATAACGCCGACACAGTAAAGATAGAGGAACAATATCGNTCAATTNATNNGCTTAATAAAACACAAATTCTNGANCAGCTACAAAGACTTGATTTACAACAATTGANAACCCTTGAAAGAGTTGGGTTATGGTACTGGGAAGATCTAGAAACCTACAAAGATGAGACAAAAAGGCAAGGCAATAATGGTCCTCCATCCAAGCAACGGCAAACTGCATATGATCTCAGAAACAACGCCAACGATAAATTTGAACGCGCAAAGGTCTTCCTTGGGTTGGTCATGTTTAACCATATTGTCAGTGCAGTCGACGCTCGGATTGCAGCCAAGAATTATAACAAGACANAGANATCCCAATCACGNACACAACTCANCTGGCAAATAGAGGTTTCACCACTGGCCATTGAAAACCGAGTTCTACTCCGAAAGCCCTTTTAACCACAACCATTTAAATGNTGCGCTCCCTACCACGACGACCTTCTTCAGTTTGGGGGCTAAGTTGAGAAGAATCAAATTCCATCTTAACCTCTCCAGCTAAAGAAACCAGCCCAACAACGAGACGAGAGNTGAAACAGAGAGCCAAGCTAGAATTTTTTGTTATTGGTTTCATCTTCAACTCTNTTTACAGCCTCATCGAGGTTACAGGGGAACCAAACCCTTTATTTATCTGCACCAGTTTCGCATACTGAGAATAAACCGGTATTTCCTGATCATAACGAATTGACTTCAAGATATTCAGAATGAATTCTTGAGTTCTTAAATTATTAGCGGAAACATTAAAAGTCAATACACTGTTATCCATAAGCTCATTAACCGCATCCTTGATCGTCGGATACTGAACTGGTGGCAAACTCTGAAGTCTTAAAAGATGTTGAGTCGAAGCATAGTTTGTAATCACTGAAGCCGTCATACGAGTCATGTCAAAATTTAAAATCCCATGATCTCCTACAATTACTATATTTCTTTCGTTCCTCCCTAGCACATATTTCCCAACTAACACCGTGATGGGAATACCGATCTGCGTTGTAAATCGAATCTCTGCATAGGTTTCGCCTATCCGCTCCTTGGGTATCTGGAAATGACTCCCGACCATATCAAGATACTCTTGACACCTAGCGATTCTAACAGTTCCATCAAAATTGCTGTCTACAACTTGTCCTAAATAACTCTCAAGTGTTAAGAGTGGTGCTATTGCATGTAACCCCAAATCCTGAATCATTCCACCTCCCTCTTCCAAATCTATCAAGTGACTTCCACGGTGATCCAATCTTCCAAACTCCGCTGATCCTTCGAGGATATTCGACTGGACATACCTGGGAGCCCCAATCAATTCTTCAATTTTGCCCCAAAACCAAAGTGGATTTTCATGCGTATCGCAACACAAGTCACCAAAATCTCTCGTCGAACTGAAAACACATTCTTTTATTTTTCCAGCTAAAAACGCCAACAGTACAGCATTCCACGTCTGACAGGATTCTAACATGCAGATTGCCGATGCGCTGTTCTGTACTTCTAATAAGAGATCAGAAAATTGTATATGATTGATACAGTATGGTTTCTGGATGATGACACGATAACCGTTTTTTACTAGATCTATTGCATCTGGAGTGTGAAATGGGTTAGCATGTCCCAAGAACACAATCGGGTTTAATTCAGAGAAATCTGACAATAATGAACTCAATAGCCGTCCACCTGTCCTGACCCGATGTTCCACATCAGTTAAATATTCCGATCTGCGCCTTTCTGTAATATCAACTGTTGCAACGACATTAGCAAAATTTTCCTCTTCCAACTGACTGAGCACACGAGAAAGTACTCGAACGTAATAATCCCCGGTTCCAACGACAATTATATTATTCCGGCTCACTTTTCTTTATCCATCTTTTAGCTTACAGTCTAGGATACTTAAAGCGCCAATCGTCATCCACAAACCATTTTGAAATCAATTTTGCCAACTCGGGATCATACTTCTTCAGCTCACTTCGGGTATTAATTTCATTTGGCTGAAAGATATTTTTTATAGAACAGATCCAGATTAAAAGAGCGGCGAATTAGAATTGGAATTGGGGTTACCACTTCATTTTCCTGCAGTCTCTCTACTTCTGACACCACTACTTTTTAAATGAGTAACTGAGAATCACAACCCAAGTAGGCCACAAAAAGTAAAAACATAAAAGAAAGAAAATGACATGACATAATTGGTAACATACCATTCATGATCTAGTCAATTGTCAGGTCTCCATTCTTAATAGAGAAACCAGTCCTCAACAATTAATTTACATACAACATATGGTGAGGAGCATGATAATTGAAAAAAGATCAAACCCAAGACGACCAAAATCATGATTCCAAGAAAACCGGCAATCGGCAGAACCCAATTTTCATTTTCAATCGATTCAAGAAATCAACAGGCCATAACTAACACAATTTCATCACTGCATCCACTAAAGCAGTAATATAACCGGTTGCGTGCGCACGACCGGAATAATTCGAGTCACTAACCATAGTTGGAACATGATCGTCGATTATGAAGCCAGAAAACCCAACTTCTTTCAGTGTCCGCATAGCATCAATAACATCAACATTACCTTCACCGATAAAGCACTCCTGAAAACATGGAACATGTCCCTGCACATCCCGAAAATGGACATAAAAAATTTTATCTATGCTACCAAAGTGACGGATGGATTCGACCACTCCAGGCCCCATTTCGGAGAAACACCCCATACAAAAATCGAGGCCGCTGTTTGGACTCGGCACAACGTCCAATGCCCGTTGAAACCCCTCGGGCTCATAAAACAACCGGGCAACACCACCAAGCATAGGAACAGGAGGGTCGTCCGGATGTAATGCCAATTTGACACCTGATTCTTCAGCAACAGGGACAACCGCTTCCATGAAACGAATATAATTATCCCACATCTCTGAACGACTAATTGTAACCCCTTCCAAAATATCGAGTGTCCTAGTTCCAGCCGTCAACGGCTGTACATCAATCAAATCTGCATCAAACGAGGTAACTGTTGCTCCACCACGCCCACTAACCGAAGGAGTTCGCCAAACTCCATTAGGCATCCAATGGTAACCCAGAATTGGAATACCAGCTTTACCCATATTGGCAATTGTTGTCTGATAATTCTCAATCTGCTGATCACAACCGGGCAAACCTAGCATAGCTTTGTCATAAAAATGGATAGGAACGTTTTCTAATGCTTCCAAACGTAAACCACGATCTTCCGTTTTATCCTTGAGAGATTTCAGATCGGAATACTCCCAATATCCTCTTTCACCAGAAATTGCCGGTGTATTGAGTTGCACTCCTGATACTCCCAGTTGTTCAGCAAAGGTTAATCTCTCATCTGTCAACTCACTAAATTGCCCTATTGCTACACGCATTCTGTTTCTAATCTCCCGTAAAGCTCTTATGATGCCATGCTAACCTATCATAGTTCCGAGACACCGTCAAACCTTCTTTTTACTGTATGACAAATTAACGACCAAACATAGCGGTCTTCTTAGACATTCTTACGTACCAACACTCATTTGCCAAATTAAAATGCACGTGTTAGACTACGAATATATCCCAACATATTCTTTAAAAATGTCAAACACAAAGCACAGAATCTAGTCTGCCAATTCGAGAGACCGATAATGGCATACAGTATCGGTCCTATAGGAATGATTGAGGCCAATTGCACTGTATAAATCCCGAAAACAGGATCCCTTATAACAAAGAAACAGTAATTTTCTCGTTATAATCACCGATACTAGTATCTCGCCGAAGGGACAAACGGGCATTGTAAAATCTACCTTCAAAATATGGTGATTGTTTGACTATGTATCAGACAATAGCCCATACAACTCTATCCAAATGAAACTGCCTATGACCGGCACGCTCGATCGGCAANCGCGATGGGGCNANCCATTGCTTGGAAACCGTCGGGTTCANAACCAACGTTGACCAAGACAANCTGGTTGAATCCACACTANCCAACCCATTAGCTCAAAAAGCCGGGATTCAAGCNGGTGACCNNATGATAATGAAGNGCCAACCAATAATTTCAATCGTANACATCCAATGGGTATTGCATTATCTACCAAAAGTNNCNAACCCATCAATCATCTCGATGGAGTTGCCAATGNCCTAATNTTCTCAACCACNAAAAGCCTAAGNTTTCGTAAAAACGTCNAACCTTTAATCTACTGGTTGAAAAATTCCACTTNCCTGATCTCCAATCTGNNGACTTAACTGAGCGNAGAATAANACAGTTGNAGATTCTGAAAGANCCTACAAGAAATGAAGAACCTAAAAAGAACAAGACGATTTNCCTGNTTACCCTTTTATGTCCAAATGGANAAATTTGATTGATTAAANACCAGATTTCAAATCAAGGTTGAATTGAAAGAAAGGAAAATACCCATGACGGGTGGAGAAATTTTCGTTGAATGTTTAAAAGCTCAAGGAGTAACTGACATCTTCGGCATGCCGGGAGGGCATCTGAACCCTGTTTACGAATCACTTTACAAAANCCGTGAACANATTAGTCACTATGTAGTTCGTCACGAAGGTGGTGCCGCCTTTATGGCCGATGGATATGCTAGATCAACGGGCGATGTNGGTGTCTGCTTAACCATTCCAGGCCCTGGCAGTACAAATGCCTCAACTGGGTTGGGAGAAGCCTATACTGCCAATTCGCCAGTGCTACTNGTGACNGGGCAAAACTCGTCGCATCTAGCGCAAAAANCCCCCAGCAAAAGTTTTCACGGGCTTGATCAACAAACATTCTTATCTCCAATCACCAAGCATATTGANATAGTAAAAACTGTAGATCAAATCCCAGAAGCGGTAAATCGTACCTTCGGNGCAATGCGTTCAGGCCGACCCAAACCTGCGCTTATTGAACTGGCAACAGATGCACTGACGACCGAAGTTAATTTACCAATCCCNNCTCGAAACAACGGCCTACANCCTGCCGCTAACTCCATGGACTTGGGACAAGCCTTAGACCTAATCCAAAAATCCAAACGCCCTTTTATTCTAGCTGGCAGCGGCGTCAATCATAGTCGTGCTACNACCGAGTTGGTNNAATTAGCCGAATACCTCAATGCCCCCGTAGCCATGACAGCTATGGGAAAAGGATGCATCCCCGAAGATTCACCNCACTCGCTGGGAATATTTCGGAGTTCGATTACTCGGGAAGCCATTGANTNTTCAGATCTAGTAATCGCNNTCGGTACCCGNTTTGTCTANAGAGAAACAGGCAATTGGACAATGAAATTCNANCAACCCCTTCTTCANATTGATGCNGATCCAACTGAAATTAGCAAAGAGTACCCAGCCCAAGTNGGCATCTGTGCCAACATCCNAATCTGCTTACAACAATTGAATCAGGCATTTCAAGGTCAACTACGTCAAGATGGNTGGGGTGGCCAGACGGCTCAACTGCGTCAACAGTTCGAAGCAAATGAACGACCTCGATTGGTCGAAGATCTACGTGCTGCNATGCCTAGGGACGCCATATTAGCCGTTGACGTCCACATCGATGGTTATTCGACTTTGCCCCATTTTTGGGTATACCATGCCGGCACATTCATTTATTCGCCGATTTCGGTNAGCATGGGNATCGCCTTGCCNGCTGCTATAGGAGCNCAAGTTGCATATCCAAATCGAAAGGTGGTGGCGATTGCTGGAGACGGAGGTTTCCTAATGACCAGTCCCGATCTAGCTACCGCGGTCAAATANAATCTACCGATTGTCATTATTGTAGTCAACGATAATAAACTGACCTCTATCGAAGGTGGACAGNTCAAGCAGTTTGGNGCGACCTTAGGCATTAATTTGGTCAATCCAGATTTCGTCAAGTTTGCCGAGTCATTTGGTGCAATTGGGCTTAGGGTNGATGATCCATCCAATTTTCGACCNACATTGGAAAAGGCATTGGACTTAAATAAACCATCATTAATTGAGATTGTGAAATCATAAGTTGGTAGAGTCATCTTAATCTACAAAAAATTCGATAGCATACTGAANATTGACGCGACTGCGATTATGGTTTAAGATTAAGATTATCTTTTTTAATCTGAAGGAGATTTGGATGTTTAAATCCGCAATNCTGGGNTGCCGTGGTCGTGCACGTGCNCATGCCAAAGCATATCAAGNCATCACAGTTGGCAAACTAGCATCAATATGTGACATGAGNGAAGAACGGTTACACGAATTCGGTGATATGTTTGATATTNACCAACGTTATACNGATATACACGANATGCTNGAAAAGGAGAAACCCGACCTNCTCCACATTGTTACTGCNCCANTCCTNCGGGGCACAATGCAGTTCATCCGTTACCCATTAATGANCATTGCTTCCGAACATANAGTACCAGGGGTAATCATCGAAAAACCAATTGCNGTAATGGGAGAAGATTGGCGACAAATCCATGANTTGGCTAACAGAACCGAAACAAAATTCGCTGTCAACACTCAACTCCATTTCCATCCCAAAAACTTGGAACTCAAACNAGATGTCACTCAAGGAAAAATNGGNGAAATCAAACTGATCGAGGCCAGTTCGCGCAACCCACCTGTTGATCAAGCCCCACATACTTTACAACTTGTTTCCTCATACATCGANAACTCACAACCAGTGAAAGTAATGGGACAGGTTTCTGGAGGTAGTCAACTTAATTCCGACCAGCCTTCACCTGATAATGCCACTGCACGAATTGAATATGCTAACGGAGTGCAGGCTTCCGTAGCTTTTGGTCCAGAGATGGCAATTCGTGTCTTACCAGAGACCTCTAACAACCGTCACAAACGCGTCTGCATTTTTGGGACAGAAGGATTCGTCCATTGGCGTTTCGAGAGTTGGGAGAAATTCACACATAAAAACGGATACCAAAGTGGGAATTTGAATTATGGAGAGGAGAATGCAGTCGCGCAGGTCGGTTTGACAGAAGCAATGTTCGATTGGCTTGAAGACGAAAATAAGGTACATCCGACCAACCTAAAACAGTCACTGGCCGAATTCAACCTGCTACTTGGAATTTATCAAAGCGGATTAATTCGTCAACCAATTCATCTGCCTTTCGACCCACCCAACAATTTCATCCAAAACATGAAAGATATCCTGTAAATTCACTGCTTACCAGAGTTATCTAGTGTGAGGTGATCAGTAACCGCTCAGCGGACTGAAATGAATAAGAAGCCACGATCTGTTTCCAGTTTTTTTTCAAATCCATCACATGAAAATTAATTTATGTATTCGGTGAAAATTTGTTCACCAAGTACAATATCCACCATCAATCACGACATCGTGTCCAGTCATAAAATCTGAAACCTCCGAGGCCAGATAAACCACAGCCCCCTGTAAATCGGTAACTTCCCCCAAACGCCCCATTGGGGTTCTTTCTAGCCAATGGGGAAGTTTGTCACGACCAACCGGCTGCTGAATAAACTGATTTACAAGCTCAGTGCGCATGTATCCTGGACTGATACTGTTAACCCGAACACCGCGTGAAGCCCATTCTGCGGCCAAACTACGTGTTAGATGTAAAACACCGGCCTTGGAAGCATTATAAGCCGCCTGGTTTTGAGGCATATTAGCAATGTGAGCCGACATAGATGCAGTATTAATAATTTTACCGTAACCTGTTTTTAGCATTACCTGACCTTCAGCTTGTGCACACAAAAAGACTCCTTTTAGGTTAACATCTAACATTCTGTTCCACTCTGCCTCTGGCATAGTCTCACTGTCAAACCAACCAGCGATTCCAGCGTTATTAACAGAGATAGTCAGGATTCCCCAACAATCCAAGATTGTCTTCACCATTCGTTTCACTTGATCGGCCTTTGTGATATCTGCGGTCACCGCCATCACCTCAACACCTTTAGTCGCTAGCTCGTCAGCCACAGTCTCCGCTCTGTCGGCAACCATATCCACTACTGCCACCATAGCACCAGCTTCCCCCAAAGCGTGGGCAAAGGCCCGACCTATTCCCTGACCACCTCCGGTGACCAGTGCAACTCGGTTATCTAAACGGAAGCGCTCTAAAATGGGGATTGAGTTTTCCAGCTGGTCTGCCATCACCTATCATCTCCAACACAATAGTTTTCAAGAAACTTAATCTGACGTTAACCACATGATTTCCTGAGATAAAACCTGCTCCAAATCACAACCGTATTATACTTGGCCAGCAAGTATAACATGACCCATTGAGAATAGAACCACGGACTTTACCCACTTCACCATAGAGTTAGGTCCCTTACTAAATAATCCTTAACATCGCCGACTTAAAATACGCCTAAAGCAACCGTATAAAATGGTATGTTAGTCTAACCCAACACGTTTCTGTCAGGTTTGGCCCAATAACACATAGTGTATTTAAAAAAACAGCACACTTCTAGTTCGCATCTTCAATTTCACAGCGACATCTTCATTCACTGACCAACATCGACCGTGATGGTCGCTCTCAACATACAAATTACGTTCTAAATACGCATTTACCCAAACGACTAATACTTTCCCCTTCAAGCAACTTGACAACCGAAACTCTGTGTCAGGAATGGGACTCCAAGATTATTGAATAACAACATTAGGATAAAGATCTTAATTGTATGTTTGCATTAAAAACTGCTGGACAAAGACAAAACTACAGAAGAAATAGTAGATAACATTAAGTTATTTACATCTACCATGCCCATCGAAACATGCGATCTACAAACCATCAACAACCTTCCAATAAACAGCATAATTGCAGTTTATCGATTTCTCCAACCATACAAGTACAAACTGCTAATTTCTAAGCACACTCAAACAGTAGACAAAAGACGCATACTCAACCTTTACCTTTCAGGTTCCCATCTAAGTAGTATCAATAGAATTATCATCAGTCATATACTCATTTAAATCTAATTCCTCATCCTCAGGCTGAACATCATCTTCCAATGGAACAAGCACGTCAAACGCTATCAATTTTTAACTATTTTAAAGTAGTTAATTTTGGCTATTCCACCCTCAAATTTATCCTTAATTTCCAATTTTCATCTTCTGTGCGATTTCACATAGTTTGCTCTAGATTAATTCAATCCATTTGTTCATATTTTCTATTAATGATTATGATGGTAGAATTAGTACTATTGATAAAACTATCGTAGCACAGCAAAGAAGCCCATGGGGGAAGTTATTAAAATATTCACTAAATAGGCAAGGAAATCGATCTTAACTAAGGTAAAAAATTGACTTTGTCCGGCTAGCCAAGGATAAAAAAAACAGTTTTTTCTGTACCATGCTCGTACTCCGTCTACGCCAAATCAAACGATTACAAACTAAGGATCTATCATGGCTCAACATATCACATCGCCTCAAGAGTTTTTTGGTTTCCAACTTGGAACTGACCGAAAGATTGCACATTGGAATCAGATTGTCGATTACTTTCAGTTGTTACACCAGGAGAGTCAAAAGCTGCAAGTAATTGAGATGGGCCCTTCCACCGAAGGTAATCCATTTTTGCTAGTAATTGTCTCATCACCCAAAAATCTAGATAATCTCCAACATTTACAGGATTTAAACGCCAAAATTAGCGACCCACGCGGACGTTCTGAAACAGAGATCTCTCGTTTAGCAAATGAAGGTAAGGTAATCATTTGCCAATCTATGGGACTTCATGCTTCCGAAATTGGTAGCTCACAGATGGCCCCAGAATTGGCTTACAATCTGATAACAGCTTCAGACGAGGAGACCAAACGTATTCTCGATAATACGATCTTCTTGTCATTTCCCTGCCTAAATCCAGATGGGCAAATCATGGTAGCTGATTGGTACAATCAATATCTTGACACCGAATACGAAGGTTGTGAACTTCCGTGGTTATACCACAAATATGCCGGACACGACAATAATAGAGATGCTTTCATGACCAATCTAATAGAATCAACATACGTTGCCCAAACTCTGTTTCTTGAGTGGCATCCACAGGTTTTCCAAGACCACCATGAAATGGGGAGTTACGGTGCACGCTTGTACGTTGCCCCCTACTGCGAACCCATGCATCCACATGCTGACCCACTGATTTGGAGAGAAATTAATTGGTANGGCGCNCACATGGCCTATAANCTNGAGGAAGCAGGCATTACTGGTGTGCTNAATGCNGCGCTCTTTCCAGCTTGGAGCCANCTNGGNTTTCACTGGCTTGGAAATTACCATAACATTGCCAGCCTATTAACAGAATCTGCACATACAAACTTGGCAACCCCTCTATATATTCATCCTAGCCAATTAAANGGACANGGAGGAANACTTAGGGGATTTCCNCATTACAAATCACAAACCAATTTCCCNCATCCGTGGCAGGGTGGATGGTGGAGACTCCGCCACATAGTTGACCAACAAAAANTCTCGGCTTTGGGCTTGCTCGATCTGGCAGCTAGACATAAAGATACNATTCTCTGGAACGCTTACCTTAAAGCTAAACGACAAATCGAACGNGGNGNAGAAAACGAATCATCTACTTANTTAATCCNCCACACACAACACGATTCACTGACNGTTACCAAACTTATTGACAAATTGCTGGGGCAAGGCATCGAGATGCATCAAGCCTCAAAGGAATTCATATCTGATGGAANAACNTACCCGAGNAAAACCTATGCCCTTTTCTTNGACCANCCTAAAATAGGAGTGATCAAAACGTTGCTGGATCGNACCATCTTCCCAGATGATGTGCGGACACGAAAAATGGATAANATNCCTGATCGACCTTATGATACAGCAACCGATACTATAGCCGAATTCATGGGNGTNGAAGTAGAANCTTCTGCAGANCTGAAACGGNACAACTCCATCTTCACACTAATCACAAAANCCGAAAACACCACGGGTCAGCTGGTTGATCAATCAGAAATCGGCTACATCTTGGACAGTAGACTCAACGATAGTTTTCGTTGTATTAACCAATTACTCAAACAAGATATTAGTGTCATGCGTTACAAACAAGCAATTGAAGTTAATGGTAAANCCTTTCCACCAGGTACGTTTAAAATTGCAGCTCAGCCTGTCGATCTGCTTAAAATCGCCGCTCAGGANTTCGATGTACATCTNCACANTCTGAAACAATACATACCAGTACCACAACATCCNGNCAAGCAANTGCGTATTGGCATGTATCGNAGATTCCGNGGTGGNAACATGGATGAAGGCTGGACACGGTTAGTCCTAGAACAGTTTGGCTTCCNTTACCAAGCATTAAAAGATCAAGAAATTAAAGCTGGNAATCTGCAACAAAATNTAGACGTTATAATCTTACCTANCGATTCCACATCCATGATCGTTGGCCCAGNCGAAGAAGATCATTCCAAAGATGAGGNCATTCCACCGGAATATCGNAGTGGNATCGGTAAAGAAGGTGTAAAAGCGATTAAACAATTTGTTCTACATGGAGGAACTTTAGTTACGCTCAACCATGCATGCGGGTTTGCNATCGAAAAACTTGACTTGAANGTCAAAAATCTACTNCAAGGAAAATCAGCCAACGAGTTCTTCTGCCCNGGATCGACTTTAANGGCNNACATCGATGTCAGTCACCAACTCGGTTATGGTATGCCNACTGAGGGATTGATNTTCGCTTGGGATAGCCCNGCGTTTGAGATNCTACCTTCCCGATTTAACCACAGGTACGAAATCGTCATCGANTACCCAAAGAAGAATCTGTTGCAAAGTGGTTGGCTTAATGGAGAGGANCTACTGGCAGAGAAAGCCGCTTTAATCTCAGTCCAATATGGGGAAGGGAGAGTTATCCTTTTCGGCTTTCGCCCCCAACATCGAGCCCAAACTCATGGAACGTTCAAGCTACTTTTTAACGCNTTGNTCTAANATAGTTGCACAATNAANNTTTAACCATTTNTTTNATTACAATTTTATCCGCTACGTACTAAACATTGAATTTTNNATCAAGGTAATATAAAATAAATTTGATTNATTATAATCTTTGACNGGCTTTATACAGAGATAGACTTCGAAAAATTTCTTTATCGTGTTGTTATATACTAACCACTCAATAAACTAAAGAAGTCTAGCGAAAATATGCCATNTAGGCTGACGAATGAGCTANGCTCNAGNCNAACTTAATNTTAGCAATTGAGTGCTGAATATCAGAGACATTTCAGGATGCNNGTTACNATATANGATGAANGGNTTCTCANCAGAAAACCCCTTTCTNAGNATGCTAAAATAATACANATTAACAATGAGATAATATGGAATTANGTCATANCCCAATNAGTACATTNTCACTCACTGTTGCTATTNNCAGCATCGTGTTNCAAATGGGGTGTAATAATGATCAGGAAGANCGCATTGATGAATTGATAGACAANATTTTGGTGCAACAAACGCAAATCCAAAAGATGGGAGCAAACGTNGAATCTTTAATAAACCAAATTAANCNAACAGAAAATGGAATCGTAACTCAAAGAGAAGAGATCGGACAACTAAGAGCACGAATTAGCACTTTAGAANAAGAAAATGTACCCGCACTAATTGAAATTATCAAAGATCAGGATCTNGTCATTGATAACCTTGAAAATCAGATTAACTCATTGGAAAACCAGTTGCCNACTGAAATATCGGTAAAAGCACCAGAAAACATGCAATACATACCCGCCGGAGAATGCTATATAGGNGATCCTTTTAAAGAAGGTGATAAAGANGAGCAACCAGTTAAAAGCGTTTTCATTGANGCATTTTATATGGATACCCATGAAGTGACAGTTAGNNAATACAAGAATTTCCTATCAGAAACNAANCATCTGAAACCGAATTGGNNAAAAATACGCCAGTATTCACCGACTGATCAACACCCCATTTTGCATATCACCTGGCATGATGCCATGGCATACGCCAAATGGGANGAAAAAAGATTACCNACTGAAGNGGAGTGGGAATATGCGGCTCGCGGTGGTTTAACTAATCAGCGCTANCCATGGGGAAATAATATCAATTCAAAACANGNAAATTATAAACGCCAAATCGGAAAGACAGNNNANGTTGGATCGTATCCGCCTAATAATTATGGGTTGCATGATANCTCTGGAAACGTGGCTGAATGGTGNCTAGATGGATATGACCAAAGCTTTTATATTCGATTANCAAGAAAGAACCCATTCGCGGATGGNAACATACAAGANGTCATTCANNGAATGAATCAAATCAGAACTTTTCGTATCATTCGNGGAGGTTCGTGGCATGGTGACGAAAACGACCTCCGNGTAGCCAACCGAAACTACCGGGCGCCATCCGACGCAGATCGCTATTTCGGTTTTAGGTGTGTGAAGTCCCTGAAACCTATTGAAAACATCAATTGGAACGACAACTAAAAAAATATGTTGGCAAAATGCTCAAATCACGTGTTCGCACATATGGACGATGTTCATAGCAAACCCAACATCGCCGTGGTACCTTAAAGCAAGATTACCCCTCTAACTTTAATCATTTCCAACATAATCAGATCAATATGGAAGAAACAATTACAGGAATTCTGCTTGCTGCGGGCCTATCAACTCGAATGGGCACGCCCAAACAACTTTTACCTTTCGGTAACAGCACCATAATTGAAACTGTGATCGATAACCTTTTGCAGTCAAAACTAGACAGGGTAATTGTTGTCATCGGCCACCAAGCAGATCTCATTCGATCGACAATCAAATCCAAACCCATCCAAATTACTTTCAATCCCGATTACCATGACGGAATGCTCAGCTCCGCGCAGTGCGGTATCCGCTCACTTCCAAAATCGTCGGTTGCATTCGCGATTACATTAGTAGACCAACCGCTTATTACGCCCGATTTAATTGATATTGTAATTGCCGCCCACCACGGAAACAACTATGGTATCACTATTCCAAAATTTAACAANCAGCGAGGTCATCCTGCCATTTTCGATCGGCGATACACTGAAGAGATTCTGGAACTCGACCAATATAGTGGAGGGGTACGATCAATATTGCAAATACACGCTGATGATATTTTCCATGTACAAGTAAACTCAGATCGGATCTTACAAGATATAGACGAAAAGGCAGATTACAAGTATGCTATCGAATCAATAGGTAAGTGAAGTTCGGGGACGATAGCTTAAGTTTAGTGGAAGAATAGTCATTATCGCAGATAGGAAACCGATACCCAGCCATTGCTTAAGTTCCACCAAACTCTCTGTTTTAAAAACGTCTTGCATAAACGGAAGGTAAATAAACGCAAGTTGCAAGATAATGCAAAAACCTGTGACTGTCAGCCAACGAGGATTTGAAAGACGATTCTTGAACGATTCCCACTGTTCACGGTGACATTGGGTACTAGAAGCTAACAGGGTTAAAACAAGGGTTGTACAAGCAACAGTTTGTGAAAGTTGCAAACTTAGAGTTGTTTTGAAAGACACGACGAAGGCAACATTTGTCATCAAAGCAATTATCACTCCACGCATTAAAATATCCCATGACTGTTCAGGTGGCAAGAAAGGTGGAACCCGTTGAGGTCTATTGTATTGTAAATTGCCAGTTTTCAGTTCCTTACCTAAACCAATTGAAGACACAATGCCAATGACTAATTGAATCCATACAATTTGTCGAACATCTAATAACAAGGGCGTTTTAAGGCTGCTATCGTACAAATATATTCCAAAACCGATTAGTAACGTAATCATCTGAGCAATTGAGCAGGAAAGAATCCACCGAACGGATCCCCTTAAATTCTCATAGGCACTTCGGGCGTGAAACACAAGATCAAGAATAGCGTTGAACCCACCCTTTAATATTATACATCCCGCATTATGTTGTGTTATTTGATCTGCCTGATCAACTGCTGCGAAACTCACGCCAGCAACGCGCATTGCCTGTAGATCATCCGCTGAAGTACCCCAAAAGCCAATAGAATGTCCTCGCCGTTTTAGAGTTCTCACAACGTTCAATTTTTGATCGGCAGTTGGTCGCGAATACACAAGCAACAAATCGGCCACCGATTCAAAATCCTTGTCGTCCAATCCACTTAATTCCTCTCTTGAAATGGCCGATTGTCGGTCTTGTATCAAGCCGAGGTCAATCCCAAACTCAGTGGATTTCTCAAGATCCCAATCCATCATAGTCACCACCTTGAACCCTGAATCCAAGCAAGATTTGACTGATTGTTTTAATTCGGCATCTTCAATTGAGTTAAAAATAATGAGTCCAATATAAGTTAAACCACTCTGCAATTCATCCTGTAAAGGTTGATCAACAAAATTTTTTCGAGCGACAGAGATAACGATTGTACTATTTTCCGACAACGATTCGATAACTTCTCGAAGAGCCTCCTTATCATCTTTAGTAAAAACATTCTGATTACCATGAACTTCCACATGCGTTGACACACGTAGTATTGATTCTGTGTCACCAAACGCCACTTGGAGAAAACTCTGGTCTTCTTGAGTAAAAAGGAATGACTGAAACTGGCCTTCCGCACCCATGGGAATCCTCTGATGATTTGCAAAAGACGATTTGTAGCGGCTCAAACCAATTTGCTCAACAAGGTTTGACAACGAACTATCAATATGAGGCTCACTAGATTCGCTTTGGTAATTCTGATTACTTTCAACGCACAAACTTGCCATAAGCAATAGCCAAGGGAAAGTTGGCACATGTTGCAGATCATAGTAGACAGGTTGCGCAACTTGGTTTTGAACAGCGATTGACGAAGCCGCCCGTTGCAACGAATTCTGGATCCAACCTTCCCACATTGTTCGATCAACAAACTGACCATCAACGAACACAGAAGACAAAGTAAAATTCTGATCGCCCGAAATCCCAACTTCATTGACACATACTGAATCCATACAACTTAACCGCTCAAACCTCCATGGTTCACGAACCAAAACACTTTTTCCCGAAATATCGTAAACATTACTACCTATGATACGCCGGGTAGTTAAGCTAATCCCTTCCGGAATAGAAGCAACTATCAAAGCAGCAGCAACAAGAAGATACATTGCCCATCCCACAGGTTGCTGAAACATTAAAATTCCGAGAAGAACTATGGCTAAAACTACGCCGAAATTTCGAAACTGTTTATAATAACCAGCAACCTCAGTTTCAGCTTCAGATTCCATCTCGATTTCACGCGGTATTTTATGATTTGAATCATTAATAGCTAGTTGCTCTCCAGTAGCAACTGCTATGGCATAGCCTTGTCCACTTATTACATACGTACCACCAAAAACCATGTTAGTCCAATCTTCAAGACGTAGTGTTTGATTTTGAAGATCACTGGATATTTTTTCGGATAAAGCCGCTCGACCAAACAGATAACTCTCATCTACAACCAGATTATCTGCATCCACCAGACGTGCATCAGCAGAAATATAGTCGCCTTCAATCAGAATCAGTATATCGCCAGGAACAACTGCTGTTGGTGGGATTCTAGTTTCATTACCATCTCGAATAACAGAAACACTCACTTCACACCGATCACGAATAGTTTCAATCTGTGATGCCAACCTCACTTCTTCTATAAACCGCCACAGAATTTGAAACACAAGAATCCCACCAATTGCAATAGCGACAGTAACAGCATCATTGGAAGAATCCAATTGGAGTGATTTTCTAAATTGATCAGAATCCCTGAAAACAACAAAAACTGCAACCATCACCAACAAGGAAAAAACAGTAAGGTTGCGAAATTGAGCGAAGAAATTGCGAATCAACAGTAACTGTTTCGGCCGATCTATTAAGTTTTCACCATACTGATCAACTCTTAGTTTTGCTTCTTCCTTACTCAAGCCGCGCTCAAGATCGGTAACCAATTCACGAAGGATATAGGGAATATTCTGTTTATACCAGTCTGACATTTTAATACGAATCTTGCATGTGTAGCGACACTGTTGCGCCTGCCGAATCAATTTCTAGAATCTTGGCTTCTGCTTTCAACCCATTTTCGGTAAAAGAATCTACCATNGCATTAGCAACCTGATCTTCCAAACCAGTGCAATANGCAGCAACGCTTGGCCCNGCACCGCTCAAGGCAACACTTAGCGCCCCAGCTTGCACAGCAGAGTTNCACACATCCTCAAATCCAGGAATCAATTTTGCACGATATGGTTGGTGAAGTAAATCCTGCATAGCAACATTTANCATATCAAGCTTACCAGCAACAACAGCAGCCACTAAAAGCGAGGATCTACCCACGTTATAGATTNCAGACTCAAGATCTAAATTCTGTGGGAGAANTTCCCGTGCCTTCTTAGTTGATAATGTGTAATCGGGGATAGCAATAACCACGCGAAGATCTTCTGGAGGNCTTAGTTTAACCATCTTAACGTTTTTCTTGTCAACTACGGAAACTGTCAACCCACCAAAAAGCGANGCAGTGACGTTGTCTGGATGTCCTTCCCGTTCAANNGCAAAATCCAGAATCTGATCCGGTGAAAACGGGTCTCCNCAAATTGCGTTTGCACACAATAAACCACCAAGTATTGCAGTCCCACTNCCACCCAAACCACGGATTGCTGGAATGCCATTCGCAATTGTTAGTTTGATACCNTTTGGTTGATAACCCNCTTTCTGAAATATATAGTTCGCAGACTCAAACGCAATGTTGTCGGTGCTCATAGGAATTTTATCTTGATCCACACCGTGAACAACAATCNCAACGCCAGAATCGATTTCTTCAAGCTCAATTGTACTGTAAAGTTTAAGGGCTAAACCAAGAGCATCAAAACCAGGCCCAAGGTTTGTTGTACTAGCAGGTACACAGGCAATAGCCTTTCCAAACATTTAGCTCTAATCGCTCCTAAACCTCTGAGACTGCCTTGTCAATNCGAATNAGNGCCTCTTGGATATTATCAATGGAACTCGCATATGACATCCGAAGATACCCATCACCAAACATACCAAAAGATGAACCGGGCAGAAGAGCTACCCCAGCTTCGGTNAACAGATAATCCGCGAATTCAGCACACGTCATGGGNATANCTGTNACATTAGGAAAAGTATAAAACGCACCAGAAGGCATTATACAACTTATCCCNTCAATATCATTCAATCCTCTAACCAGAAAATCCCGNCGAGTTTTAAACTCAAGCCGCATTTGGNTAACAAAGNCTTGCGAGTTTTGCATTGCTTCAATCCCAGCAATTTGCGTGAATGTTGCCGTGCATGAGTTCGAGTTGACCATTAACTTNGCAAACTGATCAGCAAGCAGTTTNGTAGAAACACTATATCCNAGCCGCCAGCCTGTCATGGCATATGATTTGGAGTGACCATCAAGAAGAATNGTCCGATCCTGCATCCCATCGATTGACAAAATNCTTTGATGATCACCATCATAAACCAATTGTGAGTAAATNTCGTCACTCAACACATAGAAATTGTGCTTAATAGCCAGTTCAGCAATCATTGCTAAATCACTTNGTGTTAGGACACCTCCAGTTGGATTTTGAGGCGAGTTGATGATTAACAACCGAGTTCGATCTGAAACTATTGCCTCCAGATCTTCAATTCGAAACCGAAAATCAACTGACTCTTTTAACGGTAGCGGTACCGGTTTAGCCCCNGCAAAATTAATGACCGATTCATAAATAGGAAACCCAGGATCAGGATAAATAACCTCATCACCATCATCTGCACAAGCAAGAACAGCAAAAAAAATTATCNGTTTCGCACCGGGAGTTACAGAAACCTGATCAGGTTGTACCGAAACNCGTCTCGTCCTTGAAACCCAATCNGCAACCACCTCACGAAACGCGGGCAATCCTGCTGGAGNGCTATAACCTGTCTGTCCATCTTTCATTGCCTGAAATGCANCCTGACAGACGTTAACNGGCGTTTTGAAGTCNGGCTGACCAATTTCCAAATGAACGATGTCTTTTCCTTGCGCTTCCAACTCCTTTGCTTTGGCCAAAACCTCAAAAGCAGATTCGGTACNCAACCGATTCATCCGCTTAGCTANCTTCAACATATACAACCTACATNTGCTATTTACTNTACTTCTTCACGAAACCGTTTTGACCAGTAATCCAAACATCACTTTCAAAGTGCCCGATGTCCTGACCATATAACTTCCCACTGCTCTGGTCAACCCATGTCTGACCAGAATCTTCAGTCTGCAANACAACATTAACACCGAANTCACCACCAACCACCCAACCTACATTTTCANTAATAAAGACAACACTTCGAAGCTTTTCTGGGGAATTNCTCTTTTGACGCTCCCAACTCTCCCCACCATTTGATGTACGCAAAATTACGCCATTTTCTCCAACCACCCAACCATTTGAAGCATNAACAAAAAAGACATCCGACAAAATATCCTCACCTGAAACTGGCAAATCAACCCAATTCTTTCCAGCATCCGTAGTTTTCTGTATCAAGGTTTTCTGNCCACCAGTAGAAGGACTTAAACTCGCACCAACAACCCAACCAATTGAATCATCAATAAACTGTACTGCGTTAAAAACATTGGTGTCATCATCACCTACACCACCGGCTGCTTGACCACCACGNAGTATNTTCCACGTNTNACCNCCGTTAGNNGTGNNNANAATCGTTTCACCCATTCCAACAGCNTAACCAANCNGNTTNGAAGNAAAATGTANNTCAGANANACCAATNNCANTNATTTCGACCTTNCTGGTCTGTACATCCCAACTTTTTCCGCCATCTACAGTACTCATTACCAGTCCNTTNTCCCCAACNACCCATCCGTNTTTTNTGNCAAANAAGTAAACAGACTGTAATCTTNCNGNTACNGTAGCATCCGACGNCTGCCAAGTCTTNCCAGCATCAGTTGTATATCCNATAAAGCCTNTATTATCNAATTCAAAANGCGATTCACCGACAACCCAACCATCNGTTGCNCTAACAAAGAAAAATGCAAAATAATCGTGTTCCNGATCGTATTCTTGCAATACCTCCCAACTCCCTGCCATGACGCCATTCGATAGGACCAAAAGCAAACCTGAAAAAATAAGCCCAATACCGAACACACTATTTTTAACCATCCGATTTCTCCCAATTCNAGTTAGATGGCCTAGTATAGCACTGGTCAAAAACACTGTCAAGNACAAACANCTCGGGCATTTGAAGCTATCAATTAACATAATCTAANANGACTATTTGACTTTTTTACAGTATTCAAGGTAAAGTCAGTAAAACATAAAAATTACAGGTTAAGTTTTATGAGCTTAGCAACAAGAATTTCCNGTACCGGANTAATACTTNTACTCATCCTTTTCAACTCACATCTCTCTTGGGGAAAAAATATCAACAAGGAAATNGNAAACAAAAAATCATCTGAAGTATTACAAAAGCCAGCTTTAGGTTGGCCCAGNTATCTTCAGAATAACCAGAGATCCGGAGTAACCGATGAAAANCTAGAACTGAACATGACTGAACAATGGCGTTATNATCTAGCTCAAAAGCCAACACCATCTTGGCCTCTGCCGGCACGGGGAAGTTANTGGCAACNACTCAAATCAATCAAGCCNCGTGTTGTTTATGACCAAGTATTTCATATTGTAGCAACTAATCAGCNAATATTTTTTGGTTCTTCATCAGATGACCAGCTTTATTGTCTTAACGCAAATGATGGGNAGGTTTTATGGCGTTTCTTCGCAAACGCTCCTATCCGTTTCGCTCCATCTGTTTCCAAAAAGAAAATATATTTTGGCAGTGATGATGGGTTTGTCTATTGCCTTGATGCTGAGAATGCAAACTTAATCTGGAAATATCAAGTTGCNGTAAGCAATCGCCAAGTTATTGGNAATGGACGCATGATATCAGTACAGCCGGTACGAACAAGNGTAGTAATTGACGATGGGATTTTGTATTGCTGTGCGGGCATCTTCCCNTCACAGGGAGTTTCTGCAATTGCGTTGAATGCTGAAAACGGGGAACTTATCTGGAGAGAAAAACTGAATGGACTTTCACCACAAGGNTATCTACTAACCTCACGGAATCGGCTTTATGTTCCAACTGGCCGTACCAATCCCTTNGCACTTGACAAGCAAAACGGTCGTTATCTCANATCCTTTGAATCATCNGGAGGAAGCTATACTCTACTAACGGATAATGAAATAATTTCAGGCCCAGGAAATGATGGAAGNCTACNTGTTTCAGATGTTCACAAGAGTGACCATCTCGCCACATTTCGTGGCAATCACATNGTTATTACGCCAAAAATGTCCTATCTTCACACTGACACAGAAATTAGTGCCTTAGATCGCNTCCAACTAATCAGCTTACGCAAACGACAACGCCAACTCCAAGATCAACAGGAAAGCTTGCNTCAACGAATGAAATCAGACTCGGAACAAGAACAAGCCAAAGCCATTCAAAATCAACTTGAAAACGTTGNCCAAAATCTGGAANAAACCAAATTAGCAATCNATAGTTGTATATCATGGAAAAAACCCTGTGGACACNCATATTCACTGATTAAAGCAGGNANCTTACTATTCGCTGGCGGAGAAGGAGAAGTTGCTGCCTATGAAACAAAGAGTGGCCAAATCGTATGGACGGGTAAAGTGTCNGGGAAAGCCTATGGACTTNCTGTTGCCAATCGCCAGCTAATAGTCAGCACAGACCAAGGAGCAATACACTGTTTTTCGGCTAAAAAATCCACGGCTAACCAACAAGCCCATAGCAAGAATCCAAANACGACCAGTCCTTTTAGCAAGACCTCAAAATATACNGGGATCGTCAATCAAATTATGAGTGAAACCAGCATTACNAAAGGATTTTGCTTAATTATTGGCACAGATTCTGGCCAACTTGCCTACGAAATTGCCACTCGTTCTAACTTAAAGGTTCTGGCCATAGACCNAAACACAAAAAAAACAAGAAAAGCTCGCATGGATTTGGCAACAACAGGTATCTATGGCACTCATGTCAGCATTCAAAANATTGTGGGGNATAAGCTACCATTCACCGATTATTTTGCAAACATCGTTCTCATTAACAATCAGCAATTTGAGAACCAAATTNATCGTAAGTTTAAGACCGAAATTGATCGTGTCTTGCGACCATGCGGTGGCGTTGTATATCAGATACTANNCGATAGTGCTACGAAAATCCAAGAAAGAGGACAACTACCAAACAGTGGTGAGTGGACACATCAATACGCGGATTTGGGTAGTTCCGCCTGTAGTNCAGACCAACACATAAATGACAATCTGTCTATCCAATGGTTTGGTCGTCCTGGTCCTCGNCGGATGATTGACCGACATCTTCGAACTGCNCCTCCCCTGTTCAGCTATGGTCGACTGTTTATCCCAGGAAATGATCGGATTATAGCAGTAGACGGATACAATGGAACTGAACTTTGGGATCGCCAAATAGTCAATTCATTGCGCATCGCCATTCCATACGACACCAGTTACATGGCAGCAGATAAAAATCGATTGTACGTGGCTGTTGAAGAAANATGCTTGATAATTTCAGCCCAAACAGGTCAAAACCATGCGGCATTCTCCATTCCAGAACTTATCGGCAAGCCAAATCGACATTGGGGCTATGTTGCAGTTACAAATAACATGCTGTTTGGAAGTGTGCAAAAGACNACAGCCTCTCGCACAGAACAAAGNTATAAAGCAATTGTTGATCACTATAAGGATGATCAACCNCTTGTTGTAAGTGAGGGNCTATTTGCTGTCGACCTTGTGAANAACCGCCTAANTTGGCAATACCATCACGGCATAATTCCAAATACAACGATTACCATTGGTGATGGCAAAGTCTTTTTTTTCCAAAGCCGTAATCCCAAAGCTACTAACAACAAAGTTGGTCGCGTCACAGCTGAGAATCTACTAAACCAAGATGCTAGCCTTGTCGCCATCGAGTCNAAAACAGGAAATCTTCTATGGGAACGACCATTTACACTGACACCNTTTCGTCACTCACTCTATCTCAGTTACGCAAATGACACTCTAATAGCTGTAGGATCAATAAACAAAAATGATCAGACATGGTATTTAGTTCATGCCTGGAATGGAAATGATGGAACATTTTTGTGGACTGCCGATCACCGAAATAGCCGATCAGGTATTGGAGGTGACCACGGAGAGCAGGTACATCACCCTGCAATTGTGGGAAATATTGTAATCGCCGAACCAACNGCATACGACCTACGCACTGGAAAGAGGNGGAACCCTGCTGGCAAAGCTTCNAACTGGATGATACCTATCAGNTCNGGNTGTGGAACAATCACCGCTTCATCAACTTGCATTTTCTATCGNGACAGCAACCCTACGATAATGGATNTCAATACTAATTCACTTTCNAAGAAAATNACTCACGTCAGCCGCCCTGGATGTTGGCTCAATATTATTCCAGCGGGTGGACTTGTTTTGATACCNGAAGCTAGCTCTAGTTGTGTATGTGCCTTTCCACTTCAAACTTCAATGGCATTTTTGCCGCAACGTAGCTTCTAAGNCAANAATAAAACAGAATAATGCTAATATTGCNTATTATTTTAGACAATCTATAACATAACCTTAAAGTATCATACATAACTTAGGCCTAATCGGCATTTTACCATCCATACTTCTCTGGTCCCCACGTTTTTTTGACTAGTTCCTGTTTCGCCATGATCATCGTTTTGCTAGGAACATCCTCATTGAGAATGACACCAGGGCCAACAACACTATATGATCCTATTTTTGTTCCGGGCATAATTATGGCATTAACACCAGTTCGACAATAATCCCCCATGTACGTTGCATTCGCACCAACCGGAGGGACTTCGTAACGACCATTAATCTGGTGGGCCACGTCGCGATCATCAAATCTAAGCGTACCACAGACAGTTGCAGCTCCAATATCAGTAGCAGTACCAAAAACACCCGACATTTCACAATAATGGTATAAATAAACTTTATCAAACATCACACCCGACATTTCCGCACCATGCCCGATGACGCAACGATTGCCAATAGTACTGCTTCCTATATCACAATAGTCACTAATTCGACAGTGATCGCCAACCAAAACACGCCCACCTAATATGGCTCCGTTGGTGATATTGTTGTTCGCCCCAGCAATAAGTCCGTCTTTGACTACAACTCGCGGGCCGATTACTGAGTTCTTGCCTAATACAACTTTACCTTGAATTTCAGCCGCGTCTGAAATCGAAGCACTGCCATCAATTTGATGATCTTCAACCTGATCCATTAGATAGTCAATCACCAATCGATTTGCTTCCAGAATATGCCAAGGTTTATCAACATCAACAAAAAACTGGTTGGTCTCAACAGCCAGTACTTGCTGGCCATCATCTATCATTATTTGAAACGAATTGCCGATTTCAGCCTCGGTTGGCGGCATGCCGCCAACCGGCACACGTGTTGCAATCCCAGGGTTCCTCAATAAATAACGTGTCATATCAGACCTAAGCGCATAAACACCGCAAAGGCGATACGCTCCCCCACGCGGATGTCCCTCAACACCGGTCAATAAATCACCATCTATTCCACCACATATCCAATTACTTGGGTCCTCATGGCCAATGCTCTGCAACATTGCTGCAGCACCAACACCACTCTCTTCAAATCGTTTAACCAAGCTTCGAAAATTCTCCACGGCAGTTACCACATCACCGTAAACAACCAAATAACGCTCATTGATAACCTTTTCCGTTGCACTCAATGCCGACATAGCAGTGCCTTGAGCCGGATCTTGAGTAACGAATTCTAAACCAGGCAAATCAGCTACCGCTCCCCGAACTTGCTGAGCATGATGACCGACGACAACAATAATTTGGTTAACCCCAATATCAATTAAACTTTTCGCCAGCCGGCGAACAATAGGCACATTCGCAATAGGAATCGTACACTTCTGACGATATTCCCCATAAGGCCAAGCTTTCCGACCAAGTCCCGCAGCAAGTATGATCGCACTATACACTTTGAGTATCCCTCAACTTAAAACTTTTTAAAATAGTATCTACAAGCCCTGTACACAAGAAAACTTGCGACCCTATTTGAAGTTCCGTATTTTAGCAAACCGTCCAAATAAAAGTCAATGACTTAGCAGGTAATCCCTATTTTATTTGGTTTGACTACCCTGAACTGGGTTGGTATAATTCTCCATAATCATAANNCATATATAAAAAAACTTCTGTTATTATGTCACATAACGTTCAAACCTCTATCAACATATTGCTTTTTGCCCTATTATTAACTGGTTGTCAACAACCTAAACCAACTGTTACGATAGAAACCGAAAAAGGTAACATTGTAATAGAGTTGTACCCGGAAGTCGCTCCGAAAACAGTTGAAAACTTCGCCACACTCGTCGGTCAAAAATTCTACAACAATCTCAAGTTCCATCGATACGTCCCCGGATTTGTGATCCAAGGGGGTTGTCCCAAAGGAGATGGAACTGGAGGACCTGGATGGAAAATCTTCGGAGAGTTTCAAGATCCAGAGTTACTTAAGTTGATGCCCAAGCATGAAAAAGGTGTCGTTTCAATGGCCAGATCAAAAAATCCTGACTCGGCAGGCAGCCAATTCTATATCTGTCTGGGAGATGCCCCACACCTTGACGGTCAATATACATCATTTGGGCGTGTCGTCACCGGAATCGAAATTGTCGAGCAACTCCGTCAGAATGACAAAATGATCAAAGTCATAATAGAAAATTATGAAACCAATTGATCAACAAAAGTAGACACTGAATAACCCAGCATTCAAAAATGAAGGTCACGATTTTTTATGGAAGAGTGGAAACAACTAGTTCGAGACACTATTAATACGCCGGAAAAACTGCATTCAATTTTCCCAAGCTCTAATCTTGAAGAACTCCAACGTGTTCACAAGGAATTTCCAATCCGCATTAATCCATACTACCTGAGTTTGATCGAAGAACCAAATGATCCTATTTGGAAACAGGTCGTCCCAGATAATAAAGAATTAATTTCTACAGGTTTTGAGGACCCACTAGCAGAAGAACACGATAGCGAAGTACCAAACGTTACGCATCGTTATCCGGATCGTGTTCTATTCTATGTCAACTACATGTGCCCAATTTACTGTCGTTTTTGCACACGTAAGCGTAAAGTTGGCGATCCATACTCAATTCCAGATCAAAACTTTGAAATTGGCCTAGAGTACATCAGAAAACACCCAGAAATCCGTGATGTCATTATTTCAGGAGGAGATCCGTTAATGCTAACCGACAAGAAAATTGAGTACATCGTTAGCAAGCTACGGGAGATCGAACACATTGAAATCATTCGAATTGGCTCGCGCGTGCCTGTAACCTTGCCTCAGCGCATTACTTCGGGTCTATGCAAAATTCTCAGAAAAAACCATCCATTTTACATCAACACACACTTCAATCACCCAATTGAGGTAACAGAGGAATCGAAAAAGGCTTGCGAGATGCTTGTTGATTCTGGGATCCCAGTCGGCAATCAGACCGTATTGCTTCGAGGAGTTAACGATAATCCTGAAATTATGCGAGAGTTAATGAAGAAACTACTATTAATCCGTGTAAAACCATATTATATTTACCAAGCGGATCTCGTCTATGGCACCGATCATTTTCGCACCTCGGTTGAAACAGGGTTGGAGATCATTAGCGGCCTTCGCGGTCACATTTCTGGATTGGGCGTACCACACTATGTCATTGATGCTCCTGATGGTGGTGGTAAAATCGCAATCACTCCAAATGCGATTGAGTCGTTTAATGAGGAGGAAATCCTCCTGAAAAACTACGAAGGAAATATCTATAGCTATCCAAGCCAACCCTTCTTTGACGAAGATTGGTAAAAAACCAGTTTCTTTTAAAATTAAGGCAACCTAAATTGGCTAGGTTACAATCCAGGATTGTCTCACATAAATACTGAATTTGCAAACGATGGTAATTTCCGAAGTTTGACCGTCAGTTGATGCCCACGTTTAAACTTTCAAGACGCATCCCACTTCGAATTGGAACACAATGGCCCAAACCAGTCTAGCCCACATCTAAGTTCTTAGGTATTTACTAGCAAGACTACACTATAAAAATGGATAAAATTACAATCAAAGGAATTCANTTCCANGGNTACCANGGTGTTCACTCTGCAGAACGGGAAATCGGCCAAAAATATGAGGTCGATCTNGAGCTAAGNNTTGANCTATCCACNGCNGGCAAAAACGATGCGTTAGCNAAAACCATCGATTATNNAAAGATGGTAGATATAGTTCTGAAGATTGGAACTAAACAGTCATTTCACCTTTTCGAAGCACTAGCAGAATCGATTGCCACACAAATTCTGGATCAAACANCNGCCATTAAAATACAAGTTNCAGTAAAAAAATTATCACCGCCGATTGAANCCCCAATTACTNACGCAGGTGTTGAAATNATACGAAAAAGAAATANGATTCANTANGAAAGAAAAAGCATAAATGANATAAACTACACGAGNAAGCATTGAGCCTCCCTTTATGGGCANTTATTNTCATCACAACCATATCTCTTCTCTACACTCTTAGAAAATGCACCAATTAAACAAACCTTACAGACTAATATATTACTATATCTTAGTAATTACTAACTTGGTTTTCCTCCCCTGTAAACTCTGTTTTGCCAACAATACCAAAACAGAGTTGTATCAGGGGCTTCATCGTGGGTTACACATCTATCGTTACAATTGGATCAACGAAAAATGTGTGTTATATATCGCTGAGGTAGATAGGAAAGAAGTGAACCTCACATTTGAAGTAGCAGTTGCAAATGATCAGGTGCTCGGAAAGGAATCTGTGCGACTCCTCACGAAAAAACGAAATCAACGTGGTGATGGGAGAGTACTAGTCGCGGTTAATGGGGGGTTCGGCATCTTGGGTGACATGAGAGGCTATGGCGGTGTTCTTGAAAATCTGCACATTCAGAACTATGAGTTGATTACACAACCAACTGATTCAACATCTTGTTTCGGCGTTACAAAAACAGGAGTTTTCTTGATTGATGATGTGAAGATGAAAGCGCAAGCAAAACTGGGTAACCAAACCCTATCAATTGATGCAATTAACCAACGGCGTGAGGATGGGCATCAACTCATTCTTTTCACACCGCGCATGGGCGATATGACTCATACAAATCACCGCGGTTTTGAGATTGTCTTATCTAACTTAAAATTGCCAGTGACCATCGACTACCAGAGCACCTTCAAGATTCGACACTTTGGTGAAAAAGGGAACAATCTAATACCTCCAAATGGTGGAGTTCTCTCCTTTAGATTCAAGAGAAACAAACAACTATTCAGCCAACTTAAGCAGGAACAAAGCGGAAAAATACAAATTTCGTTCGAACCACCTAAATGGAAAAACGTTAAATATGCTATTGGTGGACGACTCCGATTGATCAAAAACGGTCGAATCCACCCGAAAATCGTTCAATTTCATAATGCCGCAAAGACACACATTCCAGGCAAGCGCTCACCATCACTGGTACTGAGCTATGAACCTCGAACAGCTCTTGGATTCAATAAAGAAAAATTGTTTTTGATCGTTGTTGATGGGCGCCAACCAAATTACAGCACTGGGCTCTCGCTATATCGGCTGGCTGAAATCCTGGTCGAGTTCGGTGCGACGGAGGCAATTAACCTCGATGGTGGATCTTCAAGCACTTTCATTGTTGATGGCCAACTGGCAAACCGTCCATCTGGTCACCAAGAACGTAATGTACTGAATGCAGTTTTTATAACCACGGACATAAAAAATGATCAGAAAAATGATTAACTTTCGAGTTTGGTTCATTTACTTAATGCTTTTACCAGCCTATGCACTTACCAATACAGACAAAACTGAAAAAATAACTTTAAATGCTACACAAGATACTTCAATTATTATCTTACCTAAAGACCAAATGAAACACCAGCTAAAAAATTATAGTGCAGGAGGAAAACCGTCATTAGTATGTTCAGATATTGGAAGCATGTTCTTTGTAGTTTTCGACACTTTTGAAATCTTCGAGGAACTCAAAATCTTGAATCCTAAACAGATAGTATCGGTAGAAATCAGCCTTTACTGTCTACAGCCTGAATCCAAGACACCTCAGCAAATTATTGCCCGACGTGTTCTTCTACCTTGGAAAGAAGGAAAACAAAAATTTTCCTCGGCGGATAAAAACGATCTCACTTTTAATAGTTGCCTACACCGAAGTTTAACCTGGAATAAACCTCCAGCACAAGCAATGTTAAAAGGAATAGACGGCGATCGTCCGAGTGACTACAACGGATCCGAGGATATATCTCATCGCATTGATGCACTGGTGAAAATCGAGGAATTAGAACAAAGATATGTCTGGAAAGGAAATCTCATCACATCAGCATTCCAGTTTTGGCTAATAAATCCTGATTACAATTATGGACACCTGTTTGCACTCCGTGACGGATCAGAAAAAGTGAAATTTGCTTCGAAAGAGCATCCTAATCCAAAATTCCATCCAACACTTACAATTTTTTATAAAAAAAATTAGGATAAAAGCATGTTTGATTGGGATAGCCTGCGTCAATTTTTTCCGGTTACAGAGAAATATATTTACTTGAACCACGCAGGTGTTTCGCCATTATCAACACAAACCCAATCAGCCATGGAAGCCTTCTTAAAGGAAGCAACAGAAAACGGATACACCAACTCCAAAATGTGGACCGAAACAATAGAGTCATGCCGCCAATCCGCGGCAAAACTCATCAACGCTAATCCCGATGAGATCGCATTCGTCAAGAACACCACACAAGGCATTATCCTCACAGCCAATGGTATCAACTGGCAAGCAGGAGATAATGTTATCACAACAAATGTCGAATTCCCATCAAACATATANCCATGGTGGAACTTAGAACGATANGGGGTTGANACTCGGCTAGTTCAAGAAGTCAATAAACGCATCTCAGTTGAAGATATTATAGCCAAAATCGATTCACGCACACGGATTATCACAATCAGCCATGTTGAGTTTGCGTCAGGTTACCGAAACGATATTGCCACTATCGGGAAAATATGCCAAGACAACGGAATCCTGTTTTTTGTAGATGCTATTCAAACACTCGGGGCCTTTGAAGTTGATGTAAAAAAGCAACACATTGACTTTCTCTCAGCCGACGGACATAAATGGCTACTGGGACCAGAGGGTGCGGCTATATACTACTGTTCGAAAAGCAAGCTCGATCAACTAACCAACACCAACATTGGTTGGGCCAGTGTGGTAGATGAATTAACTTTTTCCGAATACAATCTAACGCAAAAACCCTCTGCGAAACGCTTTGAAGAAGGATCCTACAACACCGTCGGCATATTCGGTTTGAAGGCAGCAATTACATTACTATTGGAAATCGGAATTCTGAACATTGAACGCCGAATTCTTGATCTTACACAACGCTTAATTAAGAATTTATGTGATCAAGATTATGACATTCTCAGCCCTANAGANAATGAATTAGAGCGTTCAGGAATTGTAGTTTTTCGAAGTCACAAATGTNCCCCACGAATGCTGTTTGAATTATTTCATAAATCAGGTGTCTCTTGTGCCACACGTGGAGGAGGAATTCGGCTATCACCACACTTCTATAATTCAGAAGCAGAAATTGATATGGTGGCTGAGATTCTGTCTTCGGTTGCCAATTAACTATATTTTAAGATCAAGTGAAACAAGAATCACAACCTGACTACTTATCTGTTGCCTTATTTCATCCCTGGGCATAACATCTACGTAACTAGAAATGATCATTCTATCAGATAGTGTCTTTGGTTTGGCAAAATGAGGTAACCCATCAACCTTTTCAATATAATCTTCAGGATATTTCTTAAATTCTTCGTTTTTGTCAAGGAATTGCTTAACTTTAAATGCATATTTAGCAGTCTCTGAGAATATTGATCTAGATGGAGAAATAGAAGGATCACTGTTCCTATGCACCTGAATTTCGATTCTCTTAACTTGATCAATCTGTTTTCGAAGACTAGCAAGACATTCCCCAACACTAGACAGTAGCGACTTGAATCCTTCAGTCAAGTCGGAACGCCCTACATCAAATAATTTCTTGTCAGCAATGCTAGTAAACGTAATTTGAAGTTGACCTACCCCCGATCCTAAATGAGGTAAATCTATACTATTGAGTTTTCTCTCGAATATCATATTCGGCTCAGTTTCAGCGTATTCCTCAAGTTTCCTAATCATCCGCCGACGAGATTCCAATTTTTCCTTCTCGGCGGGATGCGAATTAAATCTGTGGTTAGGTTGCCACATGGAAACAACACTTTGCAAAGTAAAAGGGTCAAACCGTACCTGATCGAGAAATGATGCTAATAACAATAAAATAAAACACATCAAAATAGCCACTAAACCGTTTAGGCTGATAACCCAACCGGCTTCGTCATCCTCCTCCAATTCTTCCACTAGATTCAAGGCCATCATTTGCTCTACATTAGAATTTATTATTCACATCAATCGAAACTAGAATAACAACCCGGCGATTTTTGCCTTGCATATCCTGTCTTTCAAGATCTCGTCTCTTCTGATAAACATTTAGTTGTGCATTCTCCGCTTTCAGCAAATAGGTCACTTCTTCACTCCGACCAACTGGCCCGCGGTCTATGAGTATCCACAACTTCCCAGGTCGAATTGCCATTAGCTTACTGACTTTATCCAACCTCTTACCTTTCCTCTTAAACGCACCTTCAATCTTCTTAACTGTCTCCAATTTCTTCTGATCGATATTATTGCGACTACCTTCACTTTGAAATGCCGAGTCATACTCTATATCATATATAGCCTCTAAAATTGCCCTATCAAAATCAAAGATATAACGGATATTCTCATCAACAAAAGGATACTGATCACCATAACCAGAAACAATGGTTTTTCCCCTTAACTCTGGAGGAATACCCCATGCTTCCATAACATGCTTGACATCGTTAGCACGAGCTATATCAAGTTCCCACTTAGAGGCATAAGACCCCGTGGAATCACTGCCGGAATCGCTGGCACTATGAACTTGGATCTCAATCCTTTTAATACGCTCAACCTGTTTTATACGGAACTGCTCTTGAGTTTGCTTTGTTCGCGCTGGATCAGGTATCATAAGGTGTCTAACAAAATCCAATAACTGTTTCTTGAATCCATCCACAACCTTAGAACTCCCACGCTTAAACAGTTCTCTGCCACCATCTTCATTAAATGTAACCTGAAGCTGACCTAAACCTGGTTCTAGATATGGAAGATTAACANCACTCAGTATCTTATTAAAAATAACGTTTCTACTACCATCAGCAGACTCATTAAGATTATAAAGCATAGCACGAAGTGCCTTGATACTTTCTTTGGTTTCCTGAGTCACGCCATTCGAAGGCTGAGGTATTAAATCAGTACCCGAAGCGAATGGATCCCGCTGTACTTGATCAGAAAGTAAAACTATCCACATCAAGAAAAAACAGCAACAGATGGAGATGACCCCACTCAAGTTGATAAACCAATCCCAATTGTCATCCACCTCCGATTGTTCTATAAACGCCAACGGCATGTCTTACGCCCTAAATTGTAAAAGGAAACATTCTCATTTAAATGCGAGAAAAGCTTGAAGTTTGTCACGTATAATTCCGGTCGGTGCTTCGTTAATAAGAAGTACAATCCCTTCCATAATAATTTCCATCAAAACAACTCGTTGAGCCGCACGATTTTCAATTTTAACCGCCACAGGTGTGAAAAGAAAATTACTGAGAAGAACTCCATAAAAAATACTCAACAATGCCGTCCCCATACCTGTACCCAGTAAAGTCATCAACTCCGGGTGACTACTGTCCAAACTTCGCATCATCATAACAAGTCCTAGCAATGTACCAAGTACACCAAAAGCGGGAGCAATCTTGGCCATGTTACGAATTACTTTGGCTTCCAACATATCATTGTGATAAGTATTCTTAATACGTTCTGTCATTAAACGTTGAACTTCATCAACAGGATGCTTATTAACAACCATTCGTAAACCGTCACGGAGAAATGCTTCGCCAATTTCATCTGCTTCATCAGGATTAATCCGACTGTCTTCTTCTATTGCACCAGCAGAGAGCGTCTCAATCTCCTGAATATAGTCTTCTAGCGAAATCTCATTTCGACTCAGCGCTTTCACATAACTTCCAAAAGCTCCCGAAACTTTATTGTGAGGATAAGCGATGAAGGTGGCGCATACAATACCACCTAAAACAATTAGAAGCGCTTTCAGATCAAAAAACCAAGCAAACCGACCAAATTGGAAGTCGATTGACCATAGTATTGCAATGCCTAACAGTAGAAAACCTACAACAATCCCAATGAGAGTCGATTTCACGAGTGGATTCCCCTTTCTTTGAGAATTTTAAATCGAATGCACCTGAATAATTTTCAACTCTAGTTAAAACAATCATGAAGATTTCACTATGATCAACATAACGTTTTATCAATGATAAAAGATGCATTTATTTAAAATCCATTAACACATCACCCGTAGCCCCTTATTAAGGATGTTTTAACTTGCAAATCGCCTTAATTCATTCTTAATGCCCTAATGAAACGAATCAGTAACCAATAGCAAGATTTAATCTTTAGACTTTCCACCGAGATGATAAAACGAAACTATCATACCTCTAACATACTAAATTTATGAGCCTAAAAAGATTTATATCCGCATGAAACGCAGTTAATTTTGACGAACAATGTCAACTAACATTATTATATTGGGCATAAACTAAAAACTAGCGCGAGTACAACGATNATGCAGGAAGAAATCTCTGATGCCCACCCCGATCTACCAAGGGACCTAAACTTTGATCCGGTCGTCAATGAAACACCCAAGGCACTTAACAATAAACAGATTCGTNGCTACAACAAAAAAGGGTATATTTTCCCGATTGAGATATTTTCTGAAACTGAAATTTCAACACACCGTGAATACTTCAATCAGATCATTGAAACAGAAATCCAAAACGAGAGAGGAGGATACTCGATTAACGGTTGGCATCGTCACGATCCTCACATATACGACTTGATAGTCGACAGCAGAATTCTTAACTATGTTGAGGATTTACTGGGTGAAAATATCATCTGCTGGGGAACACACTATTTCTGCAAATTACCGGGTGATTCCAAACGCGTCAGTTTCCACCAAGATGCATCATATTGGCCTTTGACTCCTAGTAAGACAGTTACAGTATGGCTCGCCATTGATGATACAGATGTTGAAAATTCAGCCATGAAGTTTATCCCAGAATCACATTTGTATGGACAGATCAACTACCAACACAGCACTCCAGAAGAACAAAATGTGCTAAATCAAACTGTTGATTCACCAGAAAATTATGGTGGAGCCCCAGTCTATGTTGAGTTGAAAGCAGGTCAAATCTCACTACACTCCGATTTAATATTGCATGGATCTGATCCCAACCTATCCGACCGCAGACGATGTGGACTAACCATGCGCTTTGCTCCGCCAGAAGTAAAGACCTATCATGGTTGGAACCAAAACGCTGTCATCTGCCGTGGTATTGATTCCACTAATCATTGGATTAACAATCCACGCCCAAACAAAAGCGAGTAACTTGATAATGCTACGAAAAATCCGAATCATCTTAAAAATGATCAAATTCGAGCATACAATCTTTGCGCTGCCGTTTGCGGTAATGAGTATGTTCCTAGCCTCTAGAGGAATTCCCGAATTGGGAAAAATCAGCTGGATTCTCGTAGCGATGGTAGGTGCTAGAAGTTGTGCCATGTCCTTTAATCGGATTGCCGATGCAGACATTGATGCTAGCAACCCAAGGACGGCCATGCGTGCAATCCCGAGCGGTCACCTTAAGAAATGGGAAACTTGGATATTCACTATAGTTTCAGCTAGCCTACTAGTATTAGCAGCCTTTAAGCTAAATCCGCTTGCATTTCGTTTATCACCACTAGCACTAGTTGTCATCATGCTTTATTCATATACAAAGCGTTTCACTTCGCTTTCACACTTTTGGCTTGGCATATCGTTGGCAATTTCACCGATTGGGGCATGGATAGCAATTAAAGGCCAATTCGATATCTTGCCAATCCTACTCGGTTTGGCGGTGATGTTTTGGACTGCAGGATTTGACATCATATACGCTTGCCAAGATTTCAATTTTGACAAGCGAAAAGGGTTACATTCAATTCCCGTTAAACTTGGAATTCGAGTGTCTTTATGGATCTCATCTGGGATGCATATATTTACCGTCTGCATCCTAATCAGCATCGGTATAACAAGCGAGCTCNGATCAACTTACCTAACTGGTGTAGGTATCGTAATGGCAATTTTGATTTACGAACACGCAATTGTCAAACCAGACGATCTATCGCGCGTAAACCTAGCGTTTTTCACCTTAAACGGGATGGTCAGTTTAGTTCTAATGGTTTTGTCAATTGCGGATCTATTAATGACTTAGTTCATTCTACTAATTCACGGAATCAGGTAAAAACGCAATCGACGTCTGAATTGGATAGGAGCAATAGCATCCAGCACTGCTTTCTGGAGACAGAACAATCCCACCAGCCGAAATTGTGCCCAGTGAACAACCAGGCCGCAGACCAGTCCATTTATGCCGTTTGTTTTGTTGAAGATCCCACATGCCATGATAACTATCCCGGTAAAATAACGCCGTTGCAGAAGCTGACATGGTGTTGCATCCACCTCGGTCTGGCATTTTTTCCAACAAAACCCTCCCTGTCATCAGATCAAACACCTTTGGCTCTGCGTATACTTCATTGCCAATGATAAGCGGATGATACATAGCCCCACCGTGATGATCCCGCCCCCACCCGTATTCTTGATTCCAGATTTGTTCCCCATTTTTAGCATCAAAGGCAGACAAATGATATTTACTTGATGTAATAAGGCTAATCAGAACTTCATCAGCATAACTAAGGAAAAAGACCCAGCTATCTTCTTGGAAAACATAAGGTTTTTCCCAAATCTTCCTTCCTGTCCTAGCATCAAGCGCGACCATAATACGGTCTTCAACTAGCTCATGTCCAAAACGCCCTGAACCAAGTATGACAAGCTGAGGATTACGACTCTCAACGAAATATACTCGTCCTCCACCAATTGTAATTGTGGAATTTATGATTCTAGCGCCACTAGCATCATAACGCCAAATCTCATTACCTTCTACAGGATCCACAGCGAACAAATTCTCGCTGACAACTTTTTGTGATTCTTCATTACTCTTGTCATACCATTCACCATCAGCCCCAACATAGATCCCACCTTTTTTAACTGAACTACCAAAAAGCTGGTTCTCAGCATAGGCAACATATCCCCATTCATGATCTGGAGTAACCTGATCAAAGAGGGCAACAATTTCCCCACTATTCCCATTTATTTTCCAACATTTATCTTTAACAACAACATAAAGTCGATCCCCATCCGCAACCATGTTACCACTATCACGTGGGATGTTAGCACGACGCATATCCGGCACATCAACTGTCCATAAGATAGTACCATTATAAGCATCTAAACCAAATAAGCGCCTATCCCCTTGAATATATAGTCGACCGTTAACGGACAGAGGAGCCGACACATGAGTACCTCGATCCACCATTGTGCGTGGACCAGGCTGACCAAACCAGAGAACTCTCATAGGATCACGAGGATGCTGATCTTGGCTACAAGTCGTGTTGGCTGAATCCCCATACTGGTGACTCCAGGCCCCACTCCCAGGAAGTCTCCCACGTCGGATAATCTGCCAGCCCTCTAATTTTGACGGTGATATGTTAAAGCCTTCAATCCGACGAGGTAATCCAACAACATCCCTAATATACGCGATACCTCCAGCGGGCCTGAGCAGCCGAAGAATCTCCTCAATTGGCACATTCCTCTCTTTTACGACAATCAAGTTGGCAAAATAGTCAACATAGGGCAACTTTTTAAACGACGCACGGTGTATACTTGACCGAATGCCATAGACACCAGCAACATCTAGGGTTTTGCGTGCTTGCTCAATATTTTTCAAATCAGGATCAACACAGATAATCTGTAAATCAGTTCGTTTAACGAGTTCAAGTACCAATTGGCCCTGATCCGCACCTAGAACCAGACAGTAGCCTTGCTTGACCCCACACTCCTCGACAATCTTCCCCGCCATCCTAGCATACTTATCTTGCCTTGGTGGCAAGACAATATTTGCCATCTCAACTTTGGAGTAATCGAACGTGGAGTCAAACTCATAGAGTCGTGAAGATTGGTCATCGACTTCAACACGATAATGATAAATCTTCTTCGATTCGATATCATTAAGTGTAATATTGTGATTCGTTTTTGGAATTAAATCAGCAACTTTATGTGTTAATGGCAAATCATCACCAATGTAGAGAATTGAAGGCGTTTGAACTCCAGTTTCCCAAGAAATGATGGCTGTTTTATTGTTGATTCGACGCAAGTGCGGGACAGTAACAAAAGACAATACTGGTGGAAAAAGTGGACTCTTGGAAGCATATTGTTGGATGATTTCTGAATTATCTAACACTCGGTCATAAATCCGAATTTCATGAACCCAACATCGAGGATAGAAATTCTCAAACGCGCCGATAACATAATCGCCATGTTGTGCATAATTAATTTCACCAACTTGCGCCTCAGATCCATTCTCCAGATGGCCATCAACATAAATCTGTATTACCNGTCCATCATAAGTCCCAACAACATGATACCATTTGCCCCATTCTAAACTACCNCTAACACGCACATGGGTAAATCCGCTACTATCCTTACCATTNACNCCAAAACTAAAACTGGATTGACGTGTNCCAAGTAGCCAACCGCGATCGNCTTTNACNGCNCCTACAATCCCTCCCCACTCNACTGTCTTCTCAATGTTAACCCAAGCTTCGACCGTCATAGTTTTACGNGGCAAGGATTTCAGNTCTCGATCATAAGGGACAATAACACGATGCTGNTCTCGGTTAATCAATAAGCCTTCAAGTTGTCCGAACTTACGNGTCTCTATCTTGCCTCTGACNCGGGCATGACTTTCGCCGATTTGGTCTNGCAACTCTTGTCCNACAATCTGGTTAGCCAACCAATGTGCAACCAATCCTCNATCCACAGCNCCAAACGANATCAAACTGAAGAAAAGAGACGAAAAGACAATAAATAATAATTTNCTTATCATATNAAATAACNCCTTTTATAATTCACTTTTGCGTTCCGTAAGACTNAGTTACCCACCAAAACAATGAATCGTNCCCTTATCAGTACTCACAACCACNCGACCATTGGAGACAGCGATCTCTAATGCCCNACCATTNACNCCTGCATTCCAAACCGTCTTACCAGTCTCNGTAGCAACCGCAATAACACTATCCTGACCACCAGCTAAAAGTATATNACCAGCTAGAATCAAAGAATAAGGATGACTACAGGCNACTTTCCACGGTTGGCAATCTTGAATCGCTTGATTNATTTTCAAGATTTCATGATTCAAATCCTCCAATCTTCCTCTCAACTCTCGGCCCCTTNGNGTNTCAATATCTTCACCAAGTACNAAAAACTCCTTATTGACAACATCACGTTTCATGGTCAACGAACTACGTTCTTTAATTAAATCAAGATANAGATANCGNTCTAAGGCACTAAGCGNNTCATCAGTATGAAGATACGAGACTCCCGGTGTAACAATCATCTGGTTGCCCTTGAACGTAGCAACCTGAGTTTTTGTATTGACTTTAAATGCATTCATCTGCCCTGTATTACCAGGNCCTGAAATCAGGGTATTATCCGAAATCAAGGCGAAAGTTCCNCCACCACCACCAAGAGTATGAAGATACNTACCATCGCTCTTCTTAAAAACAAAGGGGTTGCCTCGGCTGTTTTGAACATANAGTTGCTCGGTTGAAGACAAAAGATAACCTTGAGGAGAAAANCCAGAAATCTTCTCCTGCCAAATTAAATATCCATTTTGNGCATCAACCGCACATAGCAAAGCATTATTAAAACTGAAAATACCAGCACAAAAATAAGCAACNTCTTCGCCGACTAAAANGCCTGACCTAATNGGAGAAACCGAAATCATCCGGCCGTTTCCTGGCAAACGATAACTATCTGGATCAGCTTCATAACGCCAGATCTCCNGACCAGTCTCTGCAGAGACACAATATACCAAGCCATCATCCGCTCCAACATACACATTACCACGATAAATCGTTGGAGCNAACCGTATTGGAGCTTCAGCGAAAAACTTCCATCNCACTTTTCCATCTTCGGCATCCAAACAGTANACCTGNTCATCAGCTGAAGAACCGAAATAAACAGATTTTTCATCCATAACAACATGNAACGCCCAATCAAAGATCATTTTAGGTTTCAAATTATCAACCTTATGCCAGCCATCTCGCCTAGCNGGTCCGAGCCAAGCGGGTTGCGGAGGGAATTTAGACTGATAAATCCAGAGTNGCTTCAAAGCCNCCAGATCAACATNCTCGCTTGTAATCCCAGAGCGGGCAGAATCATGCCGATAAGTCGGCCATGTATCAGCAATCCCCAATCCACTAGACATTAAAAAAGCTATTAAAACCNCTAAATAGTTGATTATGAAACACATATTCTTAAANTGATTCCANNNACAATTTGTCATTGATTAGATNATACCATCAACTAATGAATNTTAANANCTTGCTTAAGCCTACTCCAAATTGTNGGTATCCTGTCTCGACCGGGATTAGTAGACCTTGGCCCTTGATATTCCAGCATAAAGATACCCGCAGCATAGCCCTTGTATTCATGCGCACCCTTNATCCCTCCCTTTTTTTCGCCNATTCCATGGCTAGTTCGAACAATAAATTTACCGTCTTTACCTGAACCAATATCAGNCCATTTAGCAACCAANCCCTCGCTATTCTCNCCAGTACTGAATTCAACCTGNCCATNATCTATTTTATGGGCATCAATTGANCAGGCGTATTCAAATCCATCAGCCTCCAAAANCTTCCAATTGGTTATGCGTTCTTTATAACCAACTCCACCTTTACGGTTAACTGTACCANCAAATGTGTAGAGAGANTGTGGTTCCAAGCCAGAAATGATCAGATCNAGATGCCATTTAGGCCCATCGTTATAACTCATATTACCCCCCACATCAACAATATCATTAAANATCTTGAAAGCATCACTNCCATCNTTNAAAGTCGAGCCNTCTTTTGCCCAATTGATTGTATTCCCCTGCGATTTATGTTCAACAAACNAAACTGTCACTCCCGTATCTTCCCCATCTTTAAATTGCAACAGGTTGCCTTCTACAGGAAAAGGATTGCCACGTCCAAGGCCAAAGGTTGTTACGTTCTTTTTNNNNAACTGTACNCCTTTTTCATAAACACAATCATTAAAAGCAACCCAGTTNGCGGTGGACAAAGAAACCGAAATTGAGAAAATAATTACTGACAAACTGNTTCCTCGNAGTCCTAATAACAACAATCNTTNACTAGAAGAATTCGTNTTCNGCATGGCAAAGCTCCTTGTTGGACATTCATCAAATTTAGTTANCAAATAACGACNAAATCAACAATACAGCANANAATTTCTCAANATACAAACATACAAAGCAGAANATNCTAAAATAAAGAANCAGTTGAAGCTAGTANCATCTTCAANCTCTATCAATTATAAAAGTGTACTTTCTTTTAAATTCTGTTATCTTTAAATTCACACGCCAAAAAATCAGCGATTATGGATATTGAAAAAAGATTAAATCANGCTGTAGCTCTTCATCANGCAGGGAAACTCCCTAAAGCCGAACAGTTATACCAACAAGTACTCGCANANAATCCTCGAAATTCGGATGCTCTNCACCTTTTAGGTGTTATCGCCNATCAAGTCGGCAAACATGAAATATCNGTTAATTTAATTACCAACGCCATAGAAATAGACTCACAACAAGTAGAAGCCTATAACAACCTTGGCATTGTATTTAAANAACAGGGNAAATTAGAGNAATCGGTTCAAGCCCACCACAAGGCTATCGAGATACAGCCTGACCATGCGGAAGCACNTTACAATTTAGGNGATACCTATCAAAAACAAGGAAAATTAGAGGAATCNNTTCAAGCCTATNANAANGCNATCGAGATACANCCCAATTACACCGAAGCCTATAATAATCTNGGCATTGCATTAAAAGAACAGGGAGAACTNGAACTAGCCATTCAAGCCTATCANAAAGCTATCGANATACANCCCAATTANGNNGAAGNCTATAATAATCTCGGCATTGCATTAAAAGNNCAGGGAGAACTGGAACTAGCCATNCAAGCCTATCACAAAGCTATCGANATACAGCCNAATTNTGCCGAAGTGCACTACAACCTAGGTAATGCATACCAAGAACAGAAAAAATNAGAANTAGCCACCCAAGTATATCACAAAGCTATCGAGATACAACCCAATTACGCTGAAGCTCANAANAATTTGGGAAATGCTTACCAAGANCAGGGAGAACTGGAACTAGCCATTCAAGCCTANCACAAAGCTATCGAGATACAACCAACTCATATTGAAGCCCACAACAATATAGGTAACACTTATCAAGAACAGGGAAAATTAGAGGAATCAGTTCAAGCCTACCACAAAGCTATCGAGATACAGCCTAGTTCTGCCGAAGCTTATAACAATTTGGGAAATGCTTACCAAGAGCAGGGAGAACTGGAACTAGCCATTCAAGCCTATCACAAAGCTATCGAGATACAGGATGATTTCGCTGAAGCCCATAACAATTTGGGACAAATATTATTGCTATTAGGACATTTCCGCCAAGGCTGGGAAGAGTACGAATGGCGGTGGCAATGTCGAAATTTCTCTATTGGCGAAAGGAATTTCCCTCAACCTCTTTGGAATGGATCAAATCTGCAAGGCAAATCTATATTAGTTTGGACAGAACAAGGAATCGGCGATGAAATCATGTTTGCTAACCTACTTGATAGCCTCAAAAAAATTAGCAATCATATCATTGTCGAATGTGAAATACGTTTAGTTGCTTTTTTTCAACGATCTTTCCCTGAAATTCAATTTGTACCTCGGGAAAATCCGCCCAATTCACGATTGTTAAATCCCAATATTGATTATCAAGTCCCAATTGGTAGTTTAGGACAATGGCTCAGACCCGATGAAGATAGTTTCAATCAGAATAGGCAATCCTATTTAACAACCTGCACTGATAAGTCTGAACAGATCAAGAAAAGGTACCAATCACTAGCTGCCGACAGCATATTAATTGGTATCTCATGGAAAAGCACTGGCGCTAAACAGAAACAAACATTATCCAAAAGTACAGCGCTGAAGGATTGGGCATCCATTCTTTCAAAACAGGGTTGTTGCTTCATCAATTTGCAGTATGGAGATATCGAACCAGAATTAGAACAATTTCAAGAGGAAACTAGCCTAAAGATTTATCGCGATCAAGAGATAGATGCTCTACAGAATTTAGACGATTTTGCCGCACAAGTTTCAGCTTTAGATCTCATTGTATCGACATCTAATACAACGGCACATATAGCTGGTGCCCTAGGAAAAAGAGTTTGGACTTTATTGCCATACATGCCAAACTGGCGGTGGATGTTAAACAGAAACGATACACTATGGTATCCCCATATGAGGCTGTTTAGACAAAACACAATTGGAGATTGGAGAGATGTCTTTCAACGGGTTGCTCTAGCATTGGAAGAATACATGACTAATGACAAAAAACACACCAAGCTGTGACAAGGGGATCCATGTCAAAATCGATCTTCTCCCATGTACTACGAATAATATTTAGTTACTGAAACAAGAATGCTACCAAATTCATCAGGCAACGGCAACTAACCTTTTACAACTAGTTGCTCAGCATGCGCCACTACTTTTCTGATGGCAGCCACAACCTGCTCAGCGGCACCTTCAACCGGATTACTAAAAACTGGCAGGAATACTAATCGTGAGCACACTTCTTCCGTAATGGGAAAGTCTCCCACCTGATAACCTGAATAGTCACCTCCCATCTCAGGGGTACATAGTGGTCCGCGCCCCCCAGTAAAAATATCAAACCCTTCAGCAAAAAGTGGTAACTGGTGAAGTAAAGGGTATCCGTTGCCTCGGGCACGAAGCCCTTCTTTCTGAAGAGCCTCAATAAATTTTTCTTTTGATAATCCATTAACCTCCTCCTCCACATAATGAATTGGGAAACCATAGAATCCAGCTGGCTCAGCACCTTCATAGATACTGACAGATTTTACTCCCGGCACATCTACAAGCCCCAACTCAACTGCCCGAATATAATCACGGCGTCTCTTATTCAGTTCATCTAATTTCTGTAACTGTACAGCAGCAATTCCAACTCCGAGTGGATGCGCGCGAAATTTTATTCCCAAACCCAATGGTTGAAGATACTTATACTTTTCAGTAATCAGATCAAGACCTGCAACCCGGTTCACTTGCCCAATTAAACACGCCCGTTCGAAAATATCAATATCATCTGTCGCTACAACCCCGCCTTCTCCACCACTAACAGGTTTACTACCCTGCAAACTCCAAGCACCAACGTGTCCAATTGTCCCACACAACCGGCCCTTGTAAGTTGCACCGTGAGAGTGAGAACAATCCTCAATAATAGGGACTCCAGTTTCTTTACTCAGTTTCATCAAAGCGTCCATATTACATACGTTTCCCCAAAGATGGACGGCAACAATCGCTTTGGTACGATCCGTGATACGACGAGAGACATCCTCCGGATCAATCATCAAAGTATCGGGATCAATCTCACAAAATACCGGTCTTGCCATTAAAATGAGTGCTGGTGATATGGAACAAATCCATGTATAAGTGGGAACAATAACCTCATCTTCCGGACCTATACCAAGACCAAACATTGCACTGTGCAAAGCTGACGTCCCATTAATTACTGTAATGGCAAAACGCGAACCGAAGCGCTTGCGCCACGTCTCCTCAAAATCACGAACTGTTGAGGTCCCGCCAGACAGCTCATTTCTCAATGTCATATCATAGACAACTTGTGCTTCTTCCTCGGTTACTTGTTGCCACTGATCCAATTCCCCTTCTGAACCACCAGTTTGGACAAAGACAGGAGCTCCCCCAAGAGCCACAGGTATATCTTGTTTTGGTTGATCCATGCTAAGACTCCTTGTGTACTAAAATCATAAAACTTATTCGAACGCTAAACCTAATTTCACACTGCTCTCGAGACTCACATCCATTTCTTTGCCAACTTTCGGAGAGCCAGCAAATTGAGCCAAAGGTGTCATGATTTTCTTCGCGCAGAAAACGTCCTTCACTCAACCATTGACAACATGCGTTCCTCAAAAATGACCATAGTCTCGCACCATCGAAACAATAGAAACGTCTTCAAACCCATTGTTATTTTCAGTAATCCAATCAACATACACATTTCCAAATTCCATTGGAAGACCTACTCCTTATAAATTATGATAAATTACCAATGTCACACCCACACTTAGAAGTACAAAACTCAACTTGTATGTTCGCGCGAGCCTCTTTGGAACGAGACCATTTTAATAAACTTGCAAAATTTGGATTTTAAGTCCAACCTAGGTTATCCCAATGATTTTAGCACAGTATAATTTAAGAATCACATTATTTACATCATACAGATCTAGAACTAATATAATGTCTGATTACTATCAGAATGTGATAAAATAACAACATAAAAAGGGAGCGTAATCTGAAATTAAAAGATCACGAAAGTCAACCTGCTCCTACAACCAGAATTGAAAACCGGTTAAAAAAACACAAGGTCAGTTAAAATTGAAAATCACCAATATTAAACCGATTATTGTCAGTGTCCCCTATAAACACCGAGAGACAAGTACTCGGGTACAACGAGATGGTGTTACAGCTGTGCTGATCAAAATTACTACAGATACTAACATTGTTGGTTGGGGTGAAAGTTGTCCTGGTCCAAATGTAGAGAGTATCTACCAAATTATTGTGTCCACTATTCCGCTTTTCACAGGACGAAACCCATTCGACCGCGAAGCAATAGCGCAGGATTTTTTCGCGACCGCTCACTGGTTCCACCGCGAAATGTCGGGAAATTTTGCCTTCGCTGGCATTGACATGGCTTTATGGGATATCTTCGGTAAGGCCTGCCAACAACCAATCTACAACCTGTTTGGTGGTCTCCGTCGGCAATCGGTAAATTACTTCTACTATTTGGCTTATGGTGACGCCAATTCGATTGCCTCCCAAGCCAAACGAGGTTTAGAAATGGGTTATTCCGTCTTCTACATCAAAGTTGGTCTTGATTTCGAAGCAGAAATGCCAATGATCGCCACTCTGCGAGAAACAATCGGTTCAAACTGCAAAATCCGGATTGACGCGAATGGAGTATGGTCTGTTAATCAGGCAGTCCGATATCTAAACCAATTCGATCGCTACCAGATAGATTTTGCCGAACAACCAGTTTGGCCTGATCCAATTCGCAATATGATCGAAGTTCGAAACCGAACGCCTGTTTCCCTAGCTGCAAATGAAGGGTTATGGAGGATAAGTGATGTCTATGAAGTTATTCGTCAACGTGCGGCTGACGTTCTATGTTTCAGCAGCAATTGGGTAGGAACACTAACCCAATTCCATCGCTTAAGTCATATAGCACACATGGAAGGACTATGTGTCTGTCGTCATACGCACGGTGAGTTAGGCTTGATGGCAGCTGCTTCTCACCAAGTTTGTCTTTCCCTGCCAAATTTGGTGGATGGTAACCAACAGACTGCTGAAATGATGCAGGATGACATCCTGACTGAGCCCCTTCCTATTACCAACCGCCCTGACTGGGAAGCGCCGAAAGGTGTAGGTCTGTGTGTCTCCGTCGATGAGAAAAAGGTAAAAAAATACCATAACCTGTACAAAAAACAAGGTCAGTTTTTGCCGTATCAGCCTTCCATGTTTGTCACCGAACCCAAATCGTAGATCGAGAGCCAAATTGTTTCCGTTTGCAACCTCTAATAATAGAATCAAAGATGAAACATCAAATCAACTCAGAAAATCAAGGAATTTAAAATGACTCTGATAAACCCAACTCTACTGTTAGCAGAGCATAAAAAGAACGGTTAGAGCCCATTGAATTGTCAGTTAGAAAAAAATCTTAACAATTTCTGGGACAATGTAAGGATTGTCATGGACACACCAAGAATTGACAACCGAAACTAGTCTGCTTTAACATCTGAGGAACGGATTCGCCAGCTTGAACTGGACAGCTACTTAGCATGCCGAGGCTGGACCGATTCAGGAAGTTGCAACCCAGAATGCTGAAGACCTGAGCTAACTACCAAACACGGTTTGTCCCCTGTTTGCTAACCGCAATACACAACATTGAGATTTCTAGGGAAGCAACAAGCCTCCGAACATGGCTAATCAGACACTAGGAATTAACCTCAGCCAAGGGAAAAAGTATCGCAATAAATAAAATGGTTGATGTTTACCCAATATCATTAAAAAAACCTTATTGAATGAGGAGAACCTGTTAATGCAAGCTGTTTTATCCGTTGGAGTTATAGGCACAGGCGGAATAGCCCAATCGCATATCAATACTATTGAAAATCTGGAAAACATCCAACTGATAGCCGTGATGGAC
>PBXZ01000132.1:0-11612 GCA_002729415.1 Candidatus Poribacteria bacterium
TAGCAAGTGCTCCTTCAAGTCCCTTGGTCATAATAGTGTTAATGGTCTCCTTATCAAAGGCCACATTGAAAATCGCCACTTCGTCAATGAGACCTTGAGTTGGTTACCCTTTGCCATATCAGTTACCCTTCAGTAGAGTTATTGATCAAGAAGCATTTGAACCATATTCTGTACCTGCTGCTTGCCCTGCTGCTGTTTAGCGTCTTGATGAATGGAAGAGCCATCAGCCATGGCGGGATTATCAGTGACTTGAGCCATAGCCATGTTGAGATACTCTAATCCTTGATGATGCTTAAGGTACCAATTCGGCGTATCGGGGGTATCCACATGCAGCTGAATACAGACCTTGAGGACCTCGATGGCTTTTTGCCTGTTGATGTTGTAGTCACTAACGAGGGCAGCCACGCACCCTTTAGAAATTCTGAAGTCTGTACTGATGATGACTGCCGTAACACCAAGCCTTCTTGTGTAGGTACCAATACTCTACCAATTCCCTGACACCATCATAAGAAGCATTATGTTGGTTTCTCGTCCATACTTAGACGTTTAAAAAAACAGATAGATCATTTGATCTTGATCTTGGCCAAATAGACACTTGTCTTTCCTTCATGAGAAGAATAGTAACTCATCCACAGTAGATTATCATGCCATACTAAACCTGGATAACTGCAATCACCTCCACTAGGAACGGTTAGAACAGGTTTATAACTGTCTCGACTCATACGGGCAAGAATAGTGGTTGGATTTTCGCCGGAGCGTCGCCCAGCTGCCCACAGGCTACCATCTGGCAATTGGATAAAGTTGGGACCTCCAATATTCTCTTCGATTTTAGTCCATGACCATTTTGTGTAGGGCTGACGACTTGTACCAATCCAATGGGGGCGCGTCAGAGCAATCATCTCACCATCGGGCAAGAACCGGAGTGTTGTCTCACTAGCATTCCAAGTATTGTCAGGTAGGCGAAACTCGGCAATCCATTCCCAATCGAGAGCATTACAACTACGGTACAACATACACCTTCGTGGGTCACGACCTTCGCCTAGCTTACTGGCACTCCATGCCCAACCATCCTGCCAAGTTACACGCCAAAGCCAGTGATCTTCGGCCAAGAGATTTCTTGGTTCAGTCCAATCGTAGCCATCCGTGGAGAACACTACCCACGGAGACCGAGTCTGATAGGCACCTCGACTATCATAAACGCTGCCACCCATGATTAACATCAAGCGATCGTCAGGCATGATGGAGAGTTTGGGATCCCGCAAGTCAGTTCCATCTTGTTTAATCAACGTTGCCGACTTCCAGCAGTCTCCGTTCTCCGACATAATTACCCGTACTGNACCGTTGCTACCTCCATGGTCTTGAGCCTCGCGAAATGTACTCCACCAGCAATTACGAAAGTAAATCAAATCGGTGAAAGCNTTATGTGGGGCATGGTCCCAAATTTTCCTGATTGAGACGATATTCGGTTCCTCTGCGTTAAGCAATCGTGAAATCATGGTTAAAAGACAAGTTAGAATTTGGGTTATCATCGTTTTTACCTATTGGAAATATCGAGAGTTAAGTATTCCTTAGCCGATGGTTCTGCCACACTTTGGCCACTAGGGATACTACATGTAGTGCATCCTGACTGCCATTAGCTACACCTTTTTCGAAATCCCCTTCAGACCGGGCCATCTGGTTGGTAACGTGGGCCAGACAGACGATGGATTTCCGTTTGGCTTGGGCTAGAGCGTAAAGCGCTGCAGCCTCCATCTCNACCGCCATGATACCCAGAGCCCGGCAGCGANCGATGGCACTCTCGGTTTCCCGAAAGGGGGCGTCTGTTGTCCACGTCGCTCCACAGTACCCTNGCACACGTGCCTGAGAGAAAANCCCCTTCAACATCGACCGAAGTTCTGGCGCTATATGACTGAANTCGCACGGAGGCAGATAATGATAACTGGTCCCTTCATCACNCAGNGCCCGNTCAATNAGAACGAAGTAGGGTGGATCTCCAACCCAGANAACCTGTCCCGCGGAACTAACACTGANAACCAATTCAGCACCNGAAGCAAATAACTCCTCNGCNACCAAAACGGCAAANGAAGCACCCACAGCACAACCNATGATACCAAATTGAANCCCTTCGTAGGAGAACCTATACAAGTCNGTATGGTAGCAAGCCCAACCGGTATCGCGCNCGATACCATGAATCCGTACCAACCAGCGTACGATATCGCCGTCCGGATCTAGGAGGCAGATNGATGGAACCTGCTCCTGTGGCAAAGATTTCTGTCGTCTGGCTTCACGCAACANNTTATCAACAGTGAATACCGTTGGTTCTGTNTAGTGTTTGTTAAGAAGAATCGGTGGTCTTCCCTTCATTTGTCCCNGCTTTTNCTAACGACTNCCTGACTCACGTTCCATCTCCNTCCAACCNGATTAGCATGTTTATNCNCAACTCTATNATTTCTGTCTCAACCATATCCTCAGACAATACCAATATAATANTACNTATCGANCGTAATACTACTCCAACTTGGATNTGCTGATATTATGCCACGATTATGNGTTTTCTAGCTAGACTATCCAAACCAAACGGCAGAGATCGAAATAATCGAAGATGCATTGCAATCCTACTGAGGTATGGCTACTAAAACANATTCTATAGGTTTAATTTCAGTATATTGAAACTAGACGCNCTGAGCAGGCATTGCNAGGTCGCGAANCTTACGTTTCCATTGAAATTTCCGCTCCCCAGTAATAAGTGCANGGTGTTGANCCGATAGCGTCTNGGCAAAGTCAGGGTCNGGATCGTATCGATTCCAGGACTGAAACATGCAAGGGACGTAACCTCCGAGAATTAGTAAACGATCACGATTTGACTTTATTATCCCCGAAGCGTGAATTAGTGATTCGTAAAACAGCAAAGTAGAACCAGCAGGTGCNTCCACCTGATGAATCATCGATCGGTCATCCATTGCTGCAGCGACGATGGCCTCCTGTGGAACATCGGTAGGAACTTTGTGCGTTCCNACGATNACAGTTGTCCCNCCGTCATCTGGTCCAAGATCGGTTAGATTGGTAAGAGCTTTGACAAAGGAAAAGTGATAGAGGCCCTGATCATAATGGTGATAGGCAGGATTAATACCTCGATGGAATCCAAAACGATCTTCCTTGTTCTCAACAGGACGACGAATGTGTGCATCCGATTGTGATAAACGGGCTGAACCACCAATAATTTCCTCGGCCATGCCAACGATAAAGGGGTGCGTAATATAATCGAAAAAGCATGGTGCCAGATGTGGTAGGTTATCTATGCGGAAAAACGTTTCAGTTACGCTAGTATTGAAGCAATTGGGGCCAGGGAGATCCCCAGTTTGGCGAAAATCGTCTTCGATACCGTAGAGGGTATCTTTGATAACATCCACTTCGTCCCGTGTTAACACATTTTCTATGATCACATAGCCATATATCTCAATATGAAGCCGTTGTGCGGGTGACAAAGCGGGAAACGGGCTGAGTGTAATTTGGTCGCTCATGTTTTTTATTATGCCTTTTTGATCTTAGCCTAGATGGTTGTCACTTGTCTCTCAGTTCCACCGGAAAAAGACTCACAGTCTACCTTCCACAATACCAGTAATTTTACTTGATGCTGGGCGAGACTCGTTTTAAATTAGCTGCCTGTAGATTTTGATTCAGCTTGATTGGATATTATCCCGGAACCAAAGTTTGTGAGTAAAAAGAAAATAAGATAATGGTGCTGGATGTCTATCAATTAAGGTTAAAGATTTCGGACTGATGACATCAGAGAAAAAGATACGAGATACTATGCTAATAGTATTTTAAAAAGCGGAGCCTTCCATAATTCTGATTCCGGCCTTGTGGAATGTTGATTGCCAAAAACAACAGGCACTTTTCCTTCGATATTGCCAGTATTTTTAAGAGTTAAAGATCAAAACAATAAAAGCATAACTTTTCTACGATATCCGACGATTACCGCCCAACTGTCTTCAAGACCTATGCTGGTATAGATCAGCATTTAAAATNTTAGTATATCAGTTAAACAAGAATATTAGGATGAAAAAACAACGAGAATTTTGCTCCTCATTGGATTAGTTATCGTTCGATGGAATGAAAGACAATCAAGAACTCAGGTTACAGATTGGCCATACTATCAAATCATTATCAATTATAATCTATTCCGTCCTCTTGGCTGGCAACCACCGGACGCTAGCCCACAGTATGAATTAATCGCCACTAATATTTTGTTCGGAGAATCTTCAAAAGCCCTGATTAGAGAGACTAGTTCCAGCCAAACTTACTACGTTGGCATTGGTGCTCAAATTAGGGAAAACCAGGTCTGCTTGAATATTAGTAACAAATCGATTTCACTATCGAGAGGAGTTCTTCAGTTTCTGAACCTAGATCAAGGCAGTAGGGTCAACTTGGAAGGGAAGAAAAAGCCAAAAAAGGATCTGAAGACCAAGGGCAACGAAGCAGAGACAGTAGTAAAAAGAAAGGAAACAAATGAAGAGGGCAAGCAACTCACCCAAACAATACCAAAGGGTTTCTAGTCCCTTCTTCGGTCATTATTGTCTTCCATCTTCGCGAGATATGGCTCAGGGCTAAAACCGGAGTATCGTTTTGACATGCCCTCGAGAAATTCTTTGGTCCAAAGGGCATCTCCAAGAGGAGGAAAACCCAGCAACTCGAGCTGGCGCGGAGTGGCTTCGGCCATAAAACGGCCCATCCCCGAAATGGTGGCACCACTTTTATAGGTGAAGGATCGGCCCCCATCCCACGCACGATCCTTACGTGTAAAACCTACCCACATGGCCGGACGATGCCCAGTTGACGCCGTGAACTCGGAGGCGGCATGACGAGTAAAAATACTGTAAAGACAGACAGAACCACCAGGAACAATCATTGGAACTGCCTTCTTGTCAGGCTCATTATTGGGCACCATTCGTATTGGAGCCATTCCTTCGTCTACATCGTCAAAGCAATAGAAGCAGGATAAATTCATAAAATCATCGCGTTCTACATGTGGTCCCAGTGTATTATTACCATAGTCGATGTGGAAACNAGTCGAGTGTTNCTCACCGGCATACTTAACTCCTAAGTGACCTTCACAGAGGCGAATTTCTCGAGTATCAAGTATACGCTCGGCAGCACTGACTAAATCAGGATGAACAACGACGTGATTAAGACCTGAGTGATCCCAAGGAAAGAGTACCTGCCTTAGCGTGTTATTTTTTCTACCTTGAGCGATATATTGGTCGTAAGGAGGCGCGAAAAAAGTAAAAAACCCATCAAGCGCGGCCTGTTTTTCATCATCAGAAAGAAAATTTTTGATGATCAGGAACCCCTGCTCTTTATAAGTGGCAAGTTGTGCATCGGTAATGTGCATAGTTTTCTCCTGATTTTCTACCAGTGCTTAAACGAGTACATTTGCTGGCCCAAGATCAAGCCAACGACAGCCCAGATCGTCCCCATCAAAAACTCACCCAGCATCACCCCAAAAAACATAGGTAGCGCTCGTCTGTAAGCACGAACACCACCATGTCGAAGCAATAATAGCTTAATAAACCAAGCCAAGAAAACCGGGAACCATAGTTTGGCAAAATTCCCGTTTGCGGCTAATGGATAGGCCAAAGGATGAAACGGCCACCAAATGAATCGCAATCGACAAACAAGCATGATAGAAGTTAAGATAATACCTAAAGACAGGAACCCCACGTTAGTCCAATCGGTTTCACTCGGAGAAAGAAGCCATCGCTGAAGGTCTGTAAAGGTCTCCTGTCCCCGCCAAGTCCCTAAACTGCCGTGTTTATAACCAGCATGAAGAAAGGCAAAAAATCCTATGAGCAACCCCAAAACGGTAGATACCCACATTAACCAGAGCAGATGGCACGAATTGGTACCAGACTGCTCGGCGATCTTAAATCCTTCAAGCTGGTTTGGCATCGGTTGTGATCGATAGTTGCGAGTAAACCCATAAAAGTAGGCATATCCAGTCAAGTTTTGAGGACCAATGGCGCGAGACCCAAAAAGCGTGGTCAACAAAAAGCTAGGACCTGCTCGATAGAAATCCTGTGTCGGCGTACCCAGTTCCGCCCGCATCCGAGTGAAAGCTAGTACATACGCACTATGTACAGCGAAAAAAAGGACAATGGCCCAAATTGACATGCCTGCCCGCATCCAGAAACCAATAATAATCAATATGCTCAAAATTAAGCCAGTCAGAGCCAATCGATAACTGATTGGTTCACTGCTTTCATCATCCTTTAAGGGTTTGAAGAACGCACAACAAACCCTCCAGAAGTGTCTGCGTGTGACCCACAATCCAAAAACTGACAAAGTAAGATAGGCACCTGAAGATTGCATATCCACATGAGGAAATCCAGGAATATTGTCAATACCAATTATTGCACCAAAAACGCGTTGAGCTTTCCAAAACAGATAGAAAGTCCAACATGCAAATGATAAGTCCAAAGGCATGATAAAGCCAATACCTACAGCATAAGGATTCAAATGGATTAGTGTTGATCCCATGGCTCCCCATGGTTTGTCAGTGAAGAATTTTCCAACATCATGTCTAATCGGCAGAAATGGCACAAAAGGAAAAAGGTGGTTTAATCCGTTTAATAGATCTACCCCTAAACCAATACCAAAACCAATCCATAGGAGACGACTTTGATAAAATTTTGTATCCTTGGTCATCTCTAGCGGCAATATGATCACAGGATAACTCAGTTTTTCATGTTCAATCCACTGCTTACGCAAAATCACGCTGAACATCATCATAGCAAAGGCTAAAGCAGAAAAGAAAAACAACCACGAAAAAATCGGCTGAATCCAAGCACGAACATGTTGCTCGACAAGGAAATCGGAACTTCCTTCATAGTAACCACGTAGAGCACTTGTATCCATAACAGCAATCCAATCTGGAATAAAATGGAAAAATAAAGTTTGCCATTCGTTTTCAGGAGTTGTAAACCAAGCAGAATGGCCAAGTACACACATGGTAGCTTGTAACAGATCATGCCCACAAACCACACAAGCCAATGTCACAATCAAATAGATGGTCAACAATTCGCTCTGCTTGAACTTCCAAGCGGGCAGATAGCGTTTCAAAAAGAGATTGAGGACGGTAAAAACAAAAAGCGTGGCAACAGCATTAAAAATAATTGTCATAGTGGTCGGATACTGCGTTGTCCACACCGTTTCTGTCTGCACAACCAGATAGATATTTAATGGCACCGACAATATGCCTAAGATAACTGCGCGACACGTAATATTATCTGTTCTGTTCATCCATTTCCTCAACCTAACAGTGTAACTCTAAATTTAGAATAGCATAAGGATAATAAAATTGTAGTGTAACTCCCTTATACGAAGGACGGTGTTTTTGACAAAATCAAGGATCATTTCTAATAGACACATTGCTGATAAAAATGTATGTTAGTATCAATCCTTATCATGAAAACACCAATAAACAGGAGAAATATATGAAATGCAAGATGGTACAGTTATCTCTTGTTATCATTGGTAACCTGTACCTAGGTTGCCATAAAGATATCAATGTCATCGAAATAAAAAAAGAAATAGCAAATGGGAAGTCTGTTTTAGTAGATGTTAGGACAAATGAGGAATGGCAAACGGGCAAAGCCAAAGGGGCAATTCACTTTGAATTGAGACGGCTACAAAATGGCGAAATGCCCGAACTCGACCGAGATCGCCGAATTTACGTTTACTGCCAATCGGGAATGCGCTCGAAAATTGCACAACAGGTTTTAACTGACAACGGATTTAACAATGTCATCAACCTTGGAGGACTGGGTATTTGGCAAACCAAAGGGGGAAAAATTGATAAACCGTAACTTGACTAGCAGTAAAATGCTTGATAAATATGTTAAATTACTTCATAATGACCGGGCATCAATAACTCAAGCAAACTTGTAAGGATGATGATGTCTAAACACTTAAACCCATTTTGTTTCTTGTTACTTACGTTGGTACCATTGATATTTGGTTGTGTTGTAGACAATCCCAAATCCAATATCAATCAAACACAGGAAATTGCAATGAACCAAAGCAATGAAAAATACGAAACCGCAACCTTTGGTGCTGGATGCTTCTGGTGTGTAGAAGCAGTTTACCAAAACCTGAAAGGAGTACAGAAAGTAGTATCGGGGTACGCCGGTGGGAAAACACCTAATCCTACATATAAGCAGATTTGTACAGGACAAACAGGGCATGCTGAGGTTGCTCAGATCACTTACGATCCAAACCAAATTTCGTATCAGGATTTACTGGATGTTTTTTGGAACACACATGACCCAACGACATTGAACCGACAAGGAGCAGATACTGGAACACAGTACCGGTCTGTCATTTTCTATAATGACAACCACCAGAAAGAAATTGCCGAGCAAGCGATAGCTGAAACCGATGCATCTGGCCTATGGTCAAATCCCATCGTAACCGAGATTTCCCCTATCCCCACCTTCTATCCAGCTGAAGATTACCATCAGAACTACTATCAGTCAAATCCTTCACAACCGTACTGTACGGTAATTATTTCACCCAAGATTCAAAAATTAAAAAAAGAATTCAAACACATACTAAATGAATAAGCCACTGCAGCCATTAACCAAAACAAATAAAATATAAACCAATGCAGCACTTCAAGTAGCCAGTCCCCTTTTTTGTTGGTGGCTGCATGCCATTTTTCCATCAGGGAAATATACAAGGATATGATCCCTGTCACTATCGGGATCCAGCAGTTTTTTGTAATGGGTCACAGACTGTTTTACTCATTTCGGCACAGGAGAAAATATAAAAATTTAGTAACCAACAGTCTGCTACTGGTTAGTGTTCAATCTACGGGGCTTGCTTCCGAGCCTGAAATGGTGACATAAAGACCTCGTTAGCTTTCTGGCAATCTACTTTTCCTATTTTCCAGAATGGACAGACACTATTTCAAAATCTGCAAGTATTCCACTATTATCAAATTGATTAATGATGAAACTACTATCAGACCAAGAAATTCAATTTTTTAAAGAAGAAGGCTACTTGATCAAACAACAGGTCATGGATCCAAATTTGATTTCCCTTGCACGGGAACGGCTTTGGGACAACGCATCTGATAGGATGAATCCCACAGATACAGGTACCTGGATTGGTCCTATCGAGGAACATCGGGATGATCAGGGTAACGTGCGCGGTGGATATAGTTGGAAATACCGACAAATCGGCAGTCAAAAGTGGATTGTGCGTATGCTACCGAGAGATCCCACTATATGGAGCATAGCCGAACAACTGCTGGGTAGTGGGAAAGTCGTCATACCAGATCGAATTCGAGGGATTTACTGTATCCTACCGCAAGGGGATCTACCAGAAAAACCAACTACTTGTCATACCGATGGACACCCCTTTCACCTTGGCGTTGTGGGTTACATCGACGACGTGCCACCAAATGGTGGAGGGTTTACAGTTTGGCCCAAAAGCCATCGCAAATTGTACTTTAATTACCATTCATCACACCGAAATGAGCCCACTGACCAACACGAGAAGGACATTGCCTATTTCAACCAACAAACTTACGTAGATTGCCATGGTCAGGCTGGTGATATTGTCTTCTGGCATCACCGATTAGCCCATGCAGCTGGACACAATCGATCAAGACAAATTCGGCAAGCTGTCCTCTACGATTTTCGTCGAAAAGATATGGACCAAGTAATGAAGGAACCACCGAGCCAAGATATGTGGAGGGATTGGCCAGGAATCACTAACCTAAGAAGAAATGTTCAATTCGATCAAGGATAGGATCACAAGACATGATCATGAATAGTATAGATGTCATTACATTCTTGAGTCCGCAGATACTTCCAAAGGTTTGAATTTAATCTCAATGGATAGTACACATCGGCCTCCACTCATTTTCGAGTTTATACACTTACCAGTTGCTATTGAGATAATTTAATTTGAGTTGGGATTTTTGCGTTATAATACATCTTTAATAGGAGATAAAGAATGTCATTTTCAGCAGATGCATGGAAAAACAATGCTGATATCTATACTAAAATCATCGAAATGCCTTTTAATCAAGAAATGATTTCTGGCAAGCTTAATTCCAAAAAATTCCAATTCTATATGGTGCAGGACGCCCACTATCTGATTGCTTTCTCAAAATCTCTATCCATTTTGGCTTCTAAAGCACAGGTTTCAGAGGAAATTATACAGTTTGCTGAAGCTGCAAAGGTGGCTATAGTAGTTGAAAGATCCCTACATGAAACCTACTTTCAACGCTTCGGGTTAACCCGAAGTGATGTCGAAAACATAGAAATGTCACCGGTTTGCGATCATTACGTTAATTTCCTGCTTGCGACAACTACAAATAATTCCTATGAAGTTGGATTGGCGACTATTCTGCCATGTTTCTGGATCTATGCAGAAGTTGGCAAACATATTTATCACCAATCCGTAGGGAAGAATCCCTATCAAGATTGGATTGATTCTTATGCCAGTGAAGAGTTTGAAGAATCTGTTAACCATGTCATTAAAACAACTGATCAAGCCGCTGCAGATTCATCGAAAACAACAATTAAAATGATGCATTACGTATTCCGAAGAGCGACACAACTAGAATGGATGTTCTGGGATGGTGCCTACCAGATGCAAAGTTGGCCGGTTTAAAATATACAGGCTAAGCTTCTTCCACCCGGATATTTTCTACCTCCTTTTCCACGATCCATTCTAAAAAAATTTCTTGTTCCAATGTAATTTCTATCTCTGATTGATTTTGACTATCCAAAGGCGAAACCATGTAAAAAACTCCGTCTTCAAGCAATTCCCTAGTACGTAACAGGGGGAAAAAATATTCGTTTGGTTTTTTCGGATCACGCGTTTCGCCGGTGGTGAAGTATTGGAGTTGTGTACGAAGTTCGGCGGTGATTTCAAATGGTTCGATCTCCGGTTTCTCGATTGGCGAAACAAAGTACTTGGGCATTTTTCCTTCCAACTCTTTTCAATGAATTATAACTTAATTCAGTAAGGCTTGTAACTTTTTCAATGCAATAAATGCTTGTTTATAATCTGGATTTTCTCTCAAAGCTTCTTTATAACCAAAAATTGCTTTCTTCCACCTCAACTGAGATTCCCAGATACGAGCCAGATTCATGTGTGGAAACGCTCGTGATTCATAATCAGGAGCTCGTATAGCTTTCTCTAGCCACGAGATAGCAGCACTGTCCTCTCCTAACTCTATTAAATAAGCACCGATGTCGTTATAAGGATTACCAAAGTTAGGATCTGTTCGAATTGCGTTCTGACATTCCTCGATTGCCTCTTGAAACCTCCCCATCATACTATATGCCCATCCCAACCAAGTATACGCTTTTGCTGTTGGATACAATTCAATTGACTTGATATAAAGTTCCGCGGCATGTTCTAACTCACCACGTATATGATGCTGTTCTGCTTGATCAAAATATTGCTGAGCCTGTTTTTTCTTGTCAACTGTATCCATACATTGTATCCAAAATCTTGTGGCTAATTCTTAGATCCAAGCCAATACCTATCAATATTAAGCTAAATTCTATCACACTTCTATTCACAAAACACAA
>PBXZ01000133.1:0-8566 GCA_002729415.1 Candidatus Poribacteria bacterium
GCTACTTGGATGCCACCTGGTATTACAGATAAAGATTATGTTATAGCCCAGTATGACGGGGCAGTTGCTTACATGGATGCATGTATTCAGTCGATTTTCAATGCACTGGAAGCAATGGGCATTCAGGATGAAACTATCGTGGTTCTCAATGGTGATCACGGTGAGACACTTTATGATCATGAATGTTGGTTTGACCATCACGGTATTTATGATGTAACACTTCATGTGCCGCTTATTATTCGTTATCCGGGAAAAATTCCGGCAGGTCAACGGGTACCTGGTTTCAATCAACATAAGGACTTGGTGCCAACCATCCTAGAATTAGCAGAAATTGGTGCGGGGATAAACTTTGATGGACGAAGCTTAATCCCTATGATTAACAGTGAAGTAACGTCTCATGAGTCTGAGATTTATCTTACTGAATGTACTTGGATGAGAAAACACGGATGGCGAACACCAGAATGGAAATTGATCAGGGCACTGGAACCCGATTTTCACTTCAAACCTGCAGTTGAGCTGTATAATCTAATTCGTGATCCAGATGAAAACGATAACTTGGCTGAATCGCACCCAGATGTCGTTGAGTTGCTAACAAAACGAATGAACGCGTGGATCGCCAAACGCGAAGCTGAAACTGGTCTTGAGAATCCTATTCATAATCAAGGTGATTGGCATGGCCATGCAGATGTAGGACCTTTCAAAACTTCTCAGCAGGCCTATGATACCTTGCATATTGGAAATCCTGGTCAAGCAGCTAAACTTCAGGCCAAATCACGGGAATAAATTAACATAACTGATCTAAANTNAATAGCTTCTACTATGAAATGGCAAGTAGAAGCTATCAGCAATTCTCGTAAATAGAGCAGCAGGTTTTTGCTGATTTCCTTGATTGATGAAGATATTATTGGATTAATCAATCAAAGAAACTTCAGATGTTAAGAAAACAGGTTAATGTTACTTAAGTGTAAGTTCTTACTAATTTTGGGTCGGCATACCTGATAATAAGTTAGAAGCATCACTACGTGTATACTAATACGGTAAGATACAATTTCAGGAAACTAGCTGAGTATGTAACTAAATATTTTGATTGAGNTTAATGCTATGGAGAAAGGAACACATGAGTGATAATATAATTCGTGTTGGNATTGTTGGAGCAGGTGCTAACACAACTTCTCGCCACATTCCAGNTTTACAATCTATTGATGGTGTTGAAATTACTAGTGTTTGTAATCGCAGTCGTGCTTCATCTGAACGGGTCGCACAACAATTTAATATTCCGAAAATCTACGAAAATTGGCAGGAATTAGTTCAGGCTTCAGATACCGACGCCATTGTGATTGGAACATGGCCATACATGCATTGTCGATTAACATTAGCTGCCTTAGAAGCAAATAAGCATGTGATGTGTGAAGCACGTATGGCTAGAAATGCNAGAGAAGCTCATATGATGTATGATCTCGCCAATATAAAACCTGATCTCGTCGCACAAATCGTTCCTTCCCCATTTACCCTATCAGTAGATAATACTATTAAGAGATATATTGCTGAGGGATACCTCGGTGAGATATTAGCNATCGAAGTTCGAGCGGGCGGAAAGTTCCTTGATTCCGAAACCTTACTCCACTGGCGAGAGAATTTTGATCTCAGCGGTTTTAATATTATGAGTATGGGAATTTGGTACGAGGCAATTATGAGATGGGTTGGTGAAGCTACACGTGTTATTGCTGTAGGAAAAACTTTCGCTAAGATGCGAAAGGACGATAGCGGTGTCATGAGATCTGTTCGTGTTCCGGAGCATATTGGCATAATCGCAGATATGGCCTGTGGTGCGCAAGCTCATTATCAAATTTCTAGTGTAACCGGTTTTTCTGGAGGACCTGANGCGTTTTTGTATGGAAATCAAGGAACACTGCATTTTTCAAACGGTAAGCTTTATGGCGGTACGCGGAGTGATTCAGCACTTTCAGAGATTGATATTCCTGATGAAGAGAAAGGTGCTTGGAGAGTGGAAGAAGAGTTTATTAATGCTATTCGTGGGAAAGAAATCATTACACATACCACTTTTGAGGATGGTGTGAAATATATGGAGTTTACTGAAGCAGTTACGCTCAGCATGATGGCAGGCGAAGCAATATCTTTACCGTTATTGTCATAGGGATNTGGTACTCAGCTAGCGAGTTTTAGCTGGCCTGCGATCAAAAAGCCATGTCTTACCCTAAAAAGGATTTGATACCTCCCCAATTTCTGAAGTGAGATTTGTCTTTGNAGGAATAGGGATTTTAGGTTCAAAATATAGCTAAATGCGTCAACCTCCCAATATTCTGTTAATTACCACCGACCATTTGCGATATGATACGCTCGGATATTCAGGTNATCCAGTNTTAGAAACACCATCTATTGACAAATTGGCTTCGGAGTCAACACGTTTCTCAAACTGCTTTGTACAGAGTCCAGTATGCAAACCATCCAGAGCTACCATAATGACAGGCCGTTATCCGCGCCACCATGGCGTTCGATGGAATGGGAGCAATTTGAGTGAAAACGAAGTTACTATGCTTGAATTCTTTCATCATCATGGATACTCAACTGCCTGTATTGGTAAGCATCATATATCTCAGAAGAAATTTATAAACAGTCTTGATTATTTGGAGGCTCAGGGAATTCGTAGGAATTGGACTGAAAATCCAGATGGAATATATCAAATAGACAAGGAAAATCCTTTCGAAGAATACGTTAGTTCACGTGGGTATACGTATAAGACTGGCTATGCATTACAAGACTTCAGGAAGAACTTGGGTGCCGTGCCGTCTGACTTACCAGAAGATTGTCACATCGATGCCTATGTTGGTCAAAAGGGGCAGAATTATCTCCAGCAAGTCAACGGTAAAGATCCTTTTTTTTTGTGGCTAGGCTTTTATGGGCCTCACCATCCATATGTACCTTCTGGACGTTTCGCCCGGATGTATCATCCTGATGATGTCCCATCGTTCCGTGGAGAGAAACAGGATCTTCAGGAAAAACCGCTGGAATACCAATTATACTGCCAGACGGAAAATCATAAATTTCGTGGGTTTAATAGCGTTCCAGAAGAAACTTTTCGCCAGATGAAAGCTGCTTACTACGGTACAGTGTCACAAATAGACTGGCAAATAGGATTGATACTTGAGACACTTGAAAAAGAGAATCTAAAGGAGAATACAATTATCGTTTTTATATCTGATCATGGAGAGTTTCTCGGTGATTACGGTATACCAGCCAAAGCTCCTTTTCTGTTGGATTGTATGCTTCATGTACCTTGTTTGATCTATGCGCCCAACAACCAAAATGACATTACATACGATGATTTGNTAGAATCCGTTGATCTCTTTCNNACCNTAGCANACTTGGNGGAACTTGNACCACCCGATTGTGTTCAAGGTAAGATTCTTCCTCCATTTGATNCNNNAGAATCTTATCATCGNCGAGAAGTTNTCTATGCCGAAGCTGTAGATAAAAANTGTCTANGAACAAAAGAATGGAAACTTATTCATTATCCAGCNAAAGATTATGGAGAACTCTATAATTTAANNGAAGANCCANACGAGCGAAATAATCTTTACACTGAGCTATCAGAGATTAGNCATNAAATGACATTNCAATTGTATCATNACCTTGANGCAACCGAGGACTTCAANCANCCAAGCTACCAGAGGTTTACCNGTNAANACCCTGAAACNGGCGAAGAAATTACCCACTATCATATTTGGTAATATGCTATGCCTATCAAGCGCTATAGATACCGGCAACGCGAGTANCTCGATCTGTATACAACCAATAAAAGAACCTTTAGCCCTGTGTAAGTGACTGTTGGATCTTCAATGATCTTGCTAATCTTCCCTGATAATTTAGTTTTTTTGTCTAACCAACCTTGACTCTTCTGGTTGCGACTTTCCGACAGGCAGAGTGTATCGCTTGGTGCTCATGGGAAAAAGGAAAAGTAAGCACTTCATTAAACTCAATTTCTCTCCTGCAAAGACACAATTTGGTTCCTTCAATGCCAATATAGAAACGTACGGTACCGAGGTGAGAAGACATACAAAAGTCACGATTGTTCTCTTAGATTGAGGCTTCTTTACTAACAGTTCACTTGTTTCATTAATTCCCTCTATTTGGTACATGAACTGTAATTGTGTTCGAAACTCCTGTTCCCTGAGGACCAGCTGGGGTTGGACGCAGTGCGTAAACTCGATAACGGTACGTCCAGCCCGGAACAACACTGATGTCGGATGCGGTGATAATATCAGCGCCTGGTTGGCCGATATGGTTACGGAATTCTTGCCCTTCNNCNCCATCGGCTCGTTGTACAATGTAGGCTCCTTCGTTTTTTGAGTTGTCTGTCCATTTTAGGGTAACAAAAGAACTAGATGAAGAAGTGACGTGTAAACCAGTGGGGTCGTCTGCCGAAGGNTTACCAGGTTGAGGACCATGGTCGCGACGCGGTGTGTNCTTCACAATCTGTGGGCGAGTTCCGGGATTATCTAGCTGGGCTCGTGCTGTGTCATATCTTCGACGTATAAAGTCCTTAATCGAATCTATAATGCTCTCATAGCTTTGGTCTTCAGGGTTTGTCGCACGCCGGTGTGGAAACGGATCTCCGGTGAGATCATCCTTGATCCGATTGTAAAGGGAATCAACTCGTGGCAACAAAACTTTCGGGTGAAAGTATTCTTCTAGGATAGAGTCNGCTAAGCGACGATAGCGCGCAAGTAGTTGGGAGTTATCGACAATGCGTTCAACTAATGGAGAGGGTGAGCTTCCCATCACTGGCCAAGCAGCGTTCCATCCGGAAACCACGGGGATGTAGCGGAAAGCATTATCAGCAAACCCTACGTCCAAGTCCCAAGGTAGATAATGCCAACGCTGACTTTTGGGTTCGTGGTATAGATAGTAGTTATGTGGATTCCAGCCGGTCAATTGATCGAAAGCACCTGAGAACAACATCACAGCCATCGTTTTCAGGAAGGCTTCCATGTCGATAGTTTTTTCCATAACTCGAGCAAAATCATTGTCGGGCGTTTGATTTATTTTGGAAATCAATTCGAGTACATCATGCGCATCTGTGTGGGCGGCTGATGATTTGGGTTCAAACACTGCGCCGAGACGGACATCTGGATGAGGCAATTGCTTCACCCATCTTAGGTTGGCACCTGCTTTACCTTGTTCATTGTAAACGTCGACTTTGTAAAGCGCTCCACCACCCACAAATTCGTTCTGGAGAAACACGCTATCGATTCGTTCAACATTGGTATATACACCGTGATATTTATCGTTCAAATATAGCTTGGCAAAGTTACATCGTGATGATTTAATGTTTAAATTACGAAGGATACCCGTAACTAACTGTTCACTAAACAAGCTGCCAAACTGCACTCCATTATCGAGTGCAACCCGTTGCAAACCGAGAAAGGTACTTTCTTTATCGAACTCGTTGAACTTAATAAGAAAACTTCGTTTATGTCGCTGGTTTGGCCGTGACGAACTGTTTCCCTTATAACGAACACCAACATTCTCGATAGTTTGGTTACCCCATCGAAACGTCGCAGGAACGTAAATACGTTTAGGCAAGGCAGACTTCATTTTTTCAAGATCGCTGTCATGTATTTGTAAATGAATTACTTGAACCTGACTAGAGAGATAGAAGGAGGTCGAGTCNNGTGAGGTTGCTGTTTTCAGGTTTTCTGATGGTGTCAATTGTGTTTCCGAAAACGCAGTGAAACACATTCCACCGACAAACCAAGCCAATAAGTAGAAAAACCAGGTTGCGAAGTNGGGTAAGTGTACTGGTTGATTCCNGTGAGATGTTGTCATCTCTANGNGGTTGGATGCAAAGATGCCAGTATGANNTGGNGAGAGTGGTTCTTCAATCATNCTAATCAANCNTCNTTTNCAANTTGTGTNTTTCTTCATCATCNTTCANAGTTTTTTGATTCACGATANATATTNCATTGTTATNGTCANGGTGCTCCNAGTCAGTTTTGTATNTCTCATTGGCGCAGAAGTTCGGCAACTTTGGCTCTTCCTCGTTCAACTGCCTCTCGATCTACTCCAATTTGTAATAATTGACTAATAAANTGAGTGGTGGCCCAATCTGCTTTTANATTGTCCATAGCGGTGGCACCGCTACTATCCTTNGCTTTAATATTGGCTCCATTCTCAATCAGAAGTTTAGCTGATTTAGANCGTCCTAAGAAGGCCGCTCCATGCAAGGCTGTTCCTCCATCTCCATTTTTGGTGTTGACATCAGCACCCTGTTGAATCAAGAATTTAACCATTTTAGACTGCCCTGCTCCAACAGCTATTGATAATGGTGTCTGGCCAAAGATAGCAGCATCTTTAGCATTGATATCCATGCCTTTGGCCAAGTGCTGTTTGGCCGCTTTGATTCTACCAGTCGCAGCTGCAGTCCAAATCGAAGGTTTCATAGAAGGTTGAATCCACCAGGAAGGATCACCTAGATTCTTCTCCCATTTAGGCATTCCATTGGCAATTTCTTCCATGATTTCACTCCGTCGGTTTCGGATGAATTGCCGACTCCGCTCCAATGACTGAACAAATCTGTAAGCTGATTGAGCTACGGTAGATCGGTTTTCAGTCATATTGAGGAACTTCAGCGCAGCGGGAGATTCGGTATCGACAATTAGATCGACCACTTCTTCTTGACTCAATTCCAACTCTATATCTTGCATAGCAAGCACTTCGCTTCCAGCCATAGCTTGCAATCTCAACTCGACACCTTTGGCTGAATGAACTACCCGTTGATACCTATCACCATTGACTAAAAAGCCCCAATCTTGACTATAAGTAGTTCCGTCTGAGTCAATACTGACTGCTTGAAGTTGGATTGGGGGGAANTTGTCCTTATTTTCGCCCTTTAAAATTAACTGGCCTGATAATACAATTCCTTCATCCAAAGGAAAGCGATCAACAGGCCTAATTACAAATCCCCAGTCTCCCATCCCTTGACTAACTTTGACTAGACACTGGTTTTTACCTTGATTTAGCTTAACAGTGAACCGGTCTTGGTCNATCATNACACCACGNCCCCCTTGATATTGATGAACTACTTGGCCATTAATCCANACTTTNACTGAGTCATCACTTCCTAGACCGAATTCAACATATTCCTCACNTGAACCTTCGATCTGACAGAAGGCATAGGCGGTCACATCATTCAATCTGCCTATTTTCTTAATCAGNTTAATTATCTTTTCCCNGCCCGAGATCGGATGCCATTTGAGAGTCTGATTCTTGGAGTTACGAAATTCCTGATCTTGATTGGGACGGATATTGCCTTCACCCCCCTGCTCNAACAGGAAATCCTGATCTAGATCATGGCTTTTCTGGGTATAAAAAGGACCCAATAGAGACCAATCAGTGATAAATTGTCCTGTTTCTTGATCCTCATCCTTTNNTTTTTCTTCGTCTTCTATTTGCTNCANNGCTTCCATGATNGCTTGTTGTGCTNCGGTTGGTAAGCGCCTGAAATCTCTGCTGTTTAGAGCTTCTTCACGTGCTTCAGCTGGATTCTTTCTTANCCATTCAATCCACCCTCTGGCTTCCTCTTGTACAATTTGCGNAATTTCGGCCTTTGTCTGATGGANCAAGTNTGGTTTGACTAAGGNTTCTATTCTTTCNGTCTCCATCAATAANGCCTTCTCATCCCAGTGGTGTTCCAGAATATTTCTCAGCACTTGTTCATANCGTTGGCGNCCTGATTCCAATTGATANAGCCTATGTGTTATTAAGCCCTGTTTCTTGACTGAANCTGGATCTTTGCTNTCGTCCTTAATAGGACTGAATCTCTCAAATAGACTATCTGCGCCCCAAGGGATAAAGTGAAATTTATTCGTCTCGGGGTTAAGATAAANGAAGAAATTATTGCGATTGCCTGAATAGCCATCCCAAAAACTGAGTAAGCCTTCCATGACCCAAAAAGTATAAAAAGAATCCAAGTCTACCAATCTACCTATGGCTTGCTCGATATCTTNGTTCTCTTCATTCAGCACCTTGATCAACTCTTTGATTTTCTTTCGGCCTAGCTTNTCATTGCCNAACTTGTGTTCAAAACTTCCTTCCCAGTCGATTAAAAAGTCAACCAATGTNCCTTCGTATAAAACCCCATCCTGATTACCAAAAGCTCTCTGTAATAAAGGNCGATGTATTCTTTCTACATGGGAATAGAGACCCAAGTTTTGGCCATTAACCGTCAACTTAGCGTAAGCNCAACGGGGTGCGNGTGAACCAGCGGCATTAAATGAACCATAGCCCATAAACTGGCTAATCAGGCTGACGTCCTGNTGGTTGTTGTTNAAGGTCANATTGGTCAAGCCATCAATTTGACCTTTTTTGTCTACATGATTGAGTTTGATTTTAAGAGATGGACGGGTGGGGTTTTTCGANCCATTGAAAGCTTTCTTNCGAATGCCAACCTGAGGAAATACGACTCCATTAATAGAGACAGNAGCCTCNACATAGGTGTAAGGGCGATCGAGGGGAGCATATTTTCGTTCTTCAGACAATGAAACCC
>PBXZ01000134.1:0-30575 GCA_002729415.1 Candidatus Poribacteria bacterium
TCTTCTCGAAAACACGCTCAGGGATTTGGATTACGAAACATCTTGCCGCGCGTTTCTAAAAGACACTCTGGGCAACCTACCATTAACAATTGAAGAAACACGACACCGTTTTCTTGACTGGGAAGAAAACCACAATAGGTCCTTTTGATTTTTGGGGCAATACCCCGCTGAATTTAACCTTCGGGGTCGATGCGAAAAGTGTGCTGGCCACCAAAACCATTGTTATTTGTGTCATTTTTTATCTGCTTTAAATATTTGTATTGTTTGTTCGATCTGGTGCTTCTCGTCAAAACCAATTCCTTCCAGAGCCTCACCACTTTACCCTGATACGCCAATCGTGATAGAATAGATTATACTTAGCATGGGTGCATCTGACGTGCTGAACCATAATCTTAATTTGTCCATTTTTAGTATATTGTATTGGCCCGGTTATTCGTCGTGTTAGAAAGGATGTGACGGTGAAAATTGCTGACATTGAATTAACTTACTTGGACGTTCCCTTCACTCCACATACCAATGAGCACATGCAGTATTGGCTACCTCATTGGCGCATCGTCCAGATTTGCAAAATCACGCTCGACAACGGTGTGACCGGTTGGGGGGAGACAATCCCCAACTACACATGGGCAACAGTTCCTAATGACATTGCAGATCGAGTTGTGGGGGGGGACGCAGGTGGTCTCCTCTGGGAAGATGGTTTGGGGGCGGGTGTGCAGATTGCTCTCTTCGACGCAATCGGCAAAACCTTAAATATTCCCGCCTACCGTCTATTAGGAACTAAGATTAGGGATTGGTGTCCTCTTTCCTGGTGGGGGATGGATATGTCTCCACCAGATTGGGCACAACAGTGTAAAGATGCGGTTGCCCAGGGCTACATGTCCTCTAAGCTGAAAGCGCGAACATGGTACGACTTGCATGCGGCAATCCAAGCGATTATTGAGGATACGCCACCACAGTTCAAACTAGANCTTGATTTCAATTCAACGCTTGCTAATGCTGCTAACGCAGTAGATTTTCTCAAAACTCTGGAAAGGTACGAACAAGTAGCGATGATTGAAACTCCCATNCCACAAGGCGACGTTGCGGGCAATAAACAGATCCGTCAGCGGATCAATCGTCCCATAGCCATGCATTACGGCTCTCCACCNATCCTAACCACACTACATGAGGACGTCGCCGACGGTTTTGTNATTTGTGCNGGTGCGCATCGTTTGTTGAAACAAGCGACTGTCTGTGAGGAGGCGAACAAACCTTTCTGGTTGCAACTTGTCGGTACTGGTATTACTACAACATGGGCGGCACATTTAGGGGCTGTGTGCACGCAAGCCAAGTGGCCAGCTATCACCTGCATGAATATCTGGGAGAGTCAGCTGATCACAGAACAAATTGAACTCCGTGGAGGTTTCCACCGCGTGCCGGAGACGCCAGGTATCGGCGTGGATATCGATCAAGCAGCAATAGAGAAATACAAAGTGGATTATGCCTTCGTTGATCCACCTCGCCATGTTTATCGTTATTCTCGCTTTAATGGTGAGGTCACATATTACGGTTGTAGCAAACAGGAACTCCACTCTGTTTATCCTGAGGACGCTATGCCTACCTGTGAATCCGGTTCCAACTTTGATGTGGTTTCCGACGACGGCAGCGAAGCATTNAGGAAACTTTACGATGCTGTTCAGGACGGTAACACTATCAGGCGAGTAGAATAACNTATAAACGTCCCCGCGGATATTGGTGACATTCATTTGGCCGCACATTTGTATGAAAGACCATTGACGGCAGTTGCTGATGATCATGTTTTCTGCCGTATCCTCGGAGATGGTAAATGGGACCTCTTCGGGAAATCAGGTTCGATGAATCGGACACTGTATATGAATTCCAGTAAACATGATTACTGGAATCCACTTAAACCACAAGAAAAACTCAAATTGCAACATTAATCAATGATGATAAAAGATAATTCGCAGTTGTTCCCTTTGCCCAAGCAGCAAGTGAACATGCGCAGTGTTCTAGCAGTGATGAATGCAGCAGAGCAACTACGGGATGCGTCTTCTGAACTAATACCTTCACTTCTCAGAGAATGCAAGAAAATTGATTGGATTTACAACCCACTCGAATATGCGTGGGCGCCTCATGCCGAATGGATCCGTCGGTTCTCTGGAAATGGGGCGACTACGCTACTAGTCGGTATGAATCCTGGTCACGGTATGGGTAACACTGGCGTACCCTTTGGTTGTCCTGAACAAGTACGAGATTTGCTCGAAATCACGGATCTTAGAGTTCATCAACCATATCCGCTACATCCCAAACGACCAGTGTTAGGTCTGAAATGCCCCAAGCCAGAGGTCAGCGGCCGTCGAATTTGGTCTTTCCTAGCTCAGCGATATGGTTCTGCGAATCTAATCACCCAGGAGATCTACATTGTCAACCACTGCCCACTTTGGATGTTCAATCAATCGGGGCAGAACATTACACCAGACAAACTAACTGGCCCAGCAGCACAATGTTTGGGATCAATCTGCAACGATCATTTGTTGGCGGTCGTTGATGCAATGAGTATCAAACGAGTTATTGGTATAGGCCGGTACGCTCAGCGGCAGGTGGATGCTCTCTTCAAGAACCTAGAGCTTGGATGGGTACCGCACCCGAGCCCTGCATCCCCGTTTGCTAATCGCAACGGTGGTGCCGACTGGCGTCAGGCTTTCGAAATGGTGCTAGAACATTGAGCATATAGGGTGTCTGCAGTAACAGGAAAACGAAGAGGATGACGATCATTTGATTGAAAAACCCCTCTGCAAGAATAATTCACGCCTTTGCGCAGAGACACCAACTTTTCTGGCTGACTGGTTCGTTGAAATTTCCTAGACTCTATATTTATGCGGAATAAACTCGATAGTTCAAAAGATCACAACCTTGGTTTTAAAGTGTACAGAAAATAAAATCACCAAAACCAATACAACGACAGGAAAAGGATACGAAGATATCCGGAATAGACACCTGATTGCCAACATTGCTATTAGGCAATTTAAACTATAGATCGACGTAGCAAGAGTAGAGAAGTTATCTCCCCCAACTGATATTTGGACAAGTGAGCAAATATACTAAATCAAACCAACTGGAACGGCTAAGGAATTATAGACTGCGCAAATCAAGGTATTGTTCTCGATTTACCCCACGAAGATCCATTTCGTACTCAATACCAATCACAGGCGGCCGAGATTGGTACCAGTTCAGTCCGTGTAGTTGATTAACATTGGGCAACACAAGATCTTCTGCCAGATGGCTGATGCTATGATTGGTATAGATATTAACTCGATTGACCATTTCCCAACGCCCACCTAGTTTTGTCAGACGATCTCCCATTACCTGTACTACATATATTGCCTTTTCNCGCATTGCTTCANTATNTGTTTCNTTCCGNCGTATGATTCCCTCNGGCNCCAAAATTCCATCTATTAATTCTCCCGCACCAGCGACGACGAAAGTTGGTTGATNTGAGTNATTCGCAGGCTGAATATATGAAAATGCGTATAGCATTGATTCTTGTGGTGGNTTTATCACAGGTGCGACATTTGTNCGGGCAAGAGGNTTGAGACCGTCAATGTAAAGNTNCCAGTCCTGAAGGACACTACAGTACCCCTGATTAAAGGCAATGAAGTTGTNCATAGTGAATGGTTCTGGACAACGAAGTTGCATTGCGCATAATGTGTTCCGCTTGTGTCCGATCAGCTTGAGGTAAGCGTCNATTTTCGCAAAACCTTCATGCCATGGAATCAGGTGNGTCAAGGTAACATGAACAATCTCATAACCGGATTCTGCCACAACACCACAAGAATAGGGATCAATCCCCTTTAAAAAATAGTAGTGCCCATTCGGATTGTGGATCAGCATTTTTTCTTTAAAATGATTTGGGTCTCCAAGCTTTTCTTTGTTTTATGTTATGCTATCAAAACCCATTTCAAGACGATTGGTGTAAGGATCGTCCGAAAACTCCGGCGACTAAAATTTTAACTGATTATCCTCAATTACCAACGAGGACTGGGACAAAGCGATAGACTCGTCGTCTTAGAGGAATCAAACCAAAGTAAGTAATTACAACCGACTGTAACCATACTCATTACCAGTTACTTGATAAAGAGCATCAGCCGCGATAAAATGAATATCACTATCTGGATCTTTTAAGGCTTTTTCAAGTACAGCAACAGTTTTTTTAGATTTAGCCTCGGCTAGAATACGAATGATATCCAGCCTTATCCCTTTTTTCTTGTTCTCTGATTGCAATTTATCAAGTTTATCGATTAAACTTGAGATGACTTGATCATTTCCGATCTTACCTAACGCTACGGTAGCATCTCGTCGAAGTTCTATAGCATTGGTCTCGTCATTCAAAATATCAATCAAATCTTGGAAAGTGGAAGAATCAGCAAGCGCACCAACACCTTGTATTGCTGCTCGCCGGTCGTCCAGAATCCTGTTTTTATCTTTCATGAGTTCAACCAGTTTATTTTTAAATTGGATTTGACCCGCTTCACCAATTACTCTCACGATGGTTTGATGTCTAGCCGAATTATTGTCTTCAAGTAGCATTGTAAGATAATCTGTTGCTTTTTTCGATTTTGACTGGCTTAAAGCAACTATAGCAGCGTTTTGAACAGGATGATCTTCCCATGTATCTTCAATTCGGTCTATCATCTTCTGGTCTATCAAACTCGGTAAGTCAAAGGATTTTGCGGATGAAACCAGTGATTCCCATGTATAATTTCGTTTGAATCCATCTACATCCAAGTCAACCTGGTACTCGAACTGATCTATCAAACGCTTGGCTAATACTTCTGCTGCACGTTCATCCTCAATAGAAGCGAGAGCTGCCGCTGCAAGTTTCCGGACATCTGAACCTGAATCCAGATCCTCAACAATCCTAATCAGCTCAGGAACAACTTCTGTTGTTTTTAAACTACCAAGTGCTTTAATAGAATTTTTGAATATGTTTCCGGATTCAGACCTAAAAACCCTGATAATTAGAGATTCAGCACTTTTGTCACCAATTGAAGCAAGTGCATTAACACATGCCTCACGAACCAACAAATCTGTCGATGGGTTGTCAAGCAAAGCCAGAATCAAAGAGACAGCATTTGCTGCCTTTATCGACCCCAGAGCTTTTACTGCCTGCAATTGAATTTTAGATATGTCAGTACCAAGGATTTTTATTAGATGATCAATAGCTCTCTCATCTCGCAATTTTCCCAGTGAAGCGGCTGCTTGAGCCCGAATCGATTTTGATTCAGAGGAATTGTTTAATATTTCAATCAGTGGCTCAACAGTTGGACGACTTTTGTAATTACCAAGTGTAGCGACAGCCCTCTTTCGCACAATATAACTTTCACTTTTTAATTCATTGAGAATAGAAGGAACAGTTTTCTTGGTATGGATAGCGCCGAGTGCATCAACAACTGCCCAACGAACCCACTCATCCTCAGATTCCAAAGATTTCAATAAGAGATCAGAGGTTGACGCAGTACCACCTATCTTTAGTGAAATTCTGACTTGATCTAAAACCGAACGACTCTCTTGCTTTTCTTCAAAGGTACCAATACCTTTCCGAAGAATATTGACAAGTCCTCTGTTGCTTTCTTCGGTTTCAATTTCTCGCAATGCGATGGTCGCATTTCTTCGAGTTGTTTCATATTTGTCTTTCATGAGCCTATCAAGTAAAGAAGCAACCACTTTATTCCCACCGATCTTTCCTAAAGCGACTGCGGCTTCCTGTCGAACTACACCTTGTTTATCCTTCTTCAATGCAGTAATGAGGTGTTTTCTAGCTATTTCACCTTTGATTTCTCCCAATGCCCAAGCAGCACTTTTACGAACAGTTGCACGTTCATCCTTTTCTAATGCTTCAACAAGGGAATTAACCGCTTCTGTATCTGTGCCAAATTTTTTGAGTGCTATGGCGATCTCACTACGAACCAACCCGGGAATAGGCTTCAACTCTCCCCAGTTATCATAAGAAGGCATTTGATAGTCGGGATGATCATCCCAATTAATACCAAACCTTTTAATATCAGCGGTGAAATTGGAAAGACTAGATTTGTATTTCCTCTTCATGTTTCCTTGAAATTTCCTGACATTTTCGTAACGAGTAGACAAAGCCCATATCAGTGCATGTTTAGTCGCATCGTCTCCAATTTCGCTCAAGACTTTTACAGCTGCTCGGCGCAAGTCAGGACTGGTATCATCACTAAACATGATGCGTAGCATTGCTTGCCTAGCATGCTGAGGTTTCAAAATTACCAAGGTGCTAAGTGCTTCTCGCCTAACCGTTTCCCTTCTTCTTTTATCCTGAGCAATTTCAATCAACTTCTGATCGGCTTTATCGTATTGAACATTCAATTGACCAAGTGCTTTTGATGCATTGATCACAATTGTGTCATTTTTATCATTCAACGATCTTGCTAATACTTCGACTGATCGGATAACTAGATCTTTACCACGTGCTCTCATATTACCGATTGCAGATGCTGCAATTGCGCGCATCTCTTTGAGTGGATCCTTCTCCAGAGCGTTAACAAGCGCTTCAACAGCCCTCAAATCCCCAATATTGCTTAGAATCTGAGCAGACTGAATTCGAACTTGATTACTCCTCTTCATGTCTCCCATAGCATTTATTAATGAACTAATAAGATCTTCCTCTGAGTTTTTTTTGCTAGATGCTAAACGTGGGAATTCCGGCTTTCCCATCGCTATGAGAGCACTAGTCACATTCCCACTCAAGTCATCATCATCAAGGAGATCAATCAGTTGCGGAATTGCCTGTCGGGCATTAAATATACCTAGAGCCTCTATTACTGTTCTTTGGACGCCCAATCTTCGTGATGTACGCCGATCTTCATCAATATAGGCAGTCGCAATAAATTGGGATTCTGACACAATACCAGAATTTTTATCCGGAATAATGTTCACTGCTCTCTTATTCAAAACCTCAATAAGTGGGTCAATTGAAGGAACACCAATATGAAGTAAAGCAAGCTGAGCCTGCCCCTTAACATAAGAATTTGAATCAGCGAACAACCTTATTAAGTCGTCAATGGCATCAGGCGTTTTCAATTGACCAATTAATCGGGCAGAATACATCCGAACCTGGGCAGAATTCGTTTGGATGGCCGTTCTAAGGATCGGTAGAATTTCGGGAGAAAGCATCCGTTCCAAGGCAACAACGACCTCGTAAAGCACTTCAGGTGATTCATTTTTATTTTTCAGTATCTGGTGAAAAACCGTGATGAACTCATTTCCTCCCAGATACCCAAGATGTTTTACCGCTGATTTGCGAATGCCGTTGGATGGATGGTTAATTGCTATTTGGGTCAGATGAGCTGAAACAGTATCTCCCATTTCCAAGATGAGATCTTCAGACAATTGCCGCGTTATCGTACTATAACACTGTTCTCCTTCAAGCAATACAAGCACAAGATCTTGGGTTGGTTGCAACGATTTCCCCTTAAGCACTTGGGCGAGAGAACCTGTGACAGCATTTCGGGAACGGATGAATGCTTCCAGTTGATCTAAGTCATCAGAATCTGGATCTTCTTTTGTCTCGAGAGTTTGAATTTCTTGATTAATCGGTCGAAGTCCCTCAACGATCTTCGAAATGGCTGCTGAGAGTTTGGCTGTACCAGTTTCTATATCTAGAATAATATCCAACAGCTTGGCTTCATGTGAATTCGGATTAGTCTGGAGTACAACATCAACGGACACCCGTGCGTCTTGATACTCTTGATTACTCAAAGCAAGTCTGGCTTTGAGAATATTCTTGTTCTCCTTCTCTCCACAACCCACAAGTAATCCTGCCACTAAAATAGTAAAAGCAATTAATGAAATAGGTTTAATTTGCATTTTCTTTCCTTCTAACACCTTCAATTCCCAGAGATAACTAGTTTCGTCAGATCACCAATCGCGTAGATTCTCTGGCCAATTGCATTTAAAAGTGTAAACCGATTTTGGCGTACATCCAGATCTTCAGCCATAACTAAAACTTGGTCGAAAAACTGGTCAATCGCTGGTTGGAGTGCCGATAATTTGATTAACAGTTTATCATAGTTTTGACTCTTGATCAACTTGTTCAAATCAGCATCCATTCCAATAATAAGTGAGCTGAGTTTCTGTTCGGCATCGTCCTCAAAAAGATCAGGATCAATTTCCTTTGGTAAGGAATCAGGTAAAATACGCAACACGCGATTAAGAGCCGGATAGACCTGACTGAAATTGGCAGAACTGCGAAAATTTGATACTGCCTGAATTCTTTTTTCAATATCGCTGACATCAATTTCACCAGTTGCCAATACCACTTCAATTTCATCAGGCACATAGCCTTTTGTCTGCAACAGTACTTTCAGTCTGCCTCTAACAAAATCAAGCACTTCAACCTTGGTATTTTCAGATAAATTGACTTTATAAAGCTCAATTGCCTTTTCAACCAGTGAAGAAAACGAAACCGACAAATCCAGTTTTTGTAAAACGCGCAAAATGCCGATCGCCTGTCGCCGGAGTGAATAAGGATCCTGTGACCCAGTAGGTTTTTCATTGATACCAAAATAACCCACAATTGTATCGATCTTATCTGCAATGGAAAGAATCGATCCTTCAAGAGACGTAGGGAGATCGGAATCAGCTGCAACTGGTCGATAGTGATCCTCAATAGCGGCGGCTACTCGAGGTGGGGCACCAGCATCAAGGGCGTAGTAGCGTCCCATAACACCCTGAAGTGTTGGAAATTCGGCAACCATTTGCGTCGTTAAATCAGACTTACAAAGGTAAGCAGCTTTGACCGCATAATCTTTGGTTGCGTTGTCCACTTTCGTTTGCTGGGCAATGAAAGATGTGAGACTCTCTAGCCGCTTGACTTTATCGTAGAGCGATCCAAGTTTGACTTGAAAGATAACTGACTGCAACTTCCTGTTCCGGTCAGCTAATGTCGTTCTCCTGTCTTCTTGGTAAAAGAAGGTTGCGTCAGCAAGTCTGGCACGTAAGACTCTTTCGTTTCCATGACGAACAGTATCGATATTACCATCTGTCCCGTTTGAGATGCTTATGAACTTGGCAACCAGTTGCTGATCAGATTTAATCATAGGAAAATAACGTTGGTGTTTCTTCATCGAAGTAATTAGTACTTCTGCTGGCAAATCCAAATGGGATTCACTAAAACTACCGACGATTGCTTGTGGGTTCTCAACCAGGAAATTAACCTGATCCAGCAAATCTTGATCAATAGCGGTTTCACAGTCTTCACTATTCAGAATCTCTGTAATCTGTTTTTGGATTTCTGTTCGACGAAGATCGTGATTAACAATAACATTGGCTATTTCCAGCTTGTCGATATAATTATCAACCGAGGCGGAATCAAGTTTTATTGGTTCTGGGTTAAGAGATCGATGCCCATATGTTATTCGACCTGCTGTAAGAGTATCAAGTTGGAAAGGGATTTCCTGATCTTCCAAGATGGCCACAATCCAGCGAATTGGGCGTGCGAACCGAAGATTATCCCACCGCATAGTTTTAGGGAAATCAAGAGAATTAATCCAATTCGGAAGGAGATCTTCCAGAATATTCGAAGCAGAACGTCCCTTCTGCAATTTTGTCACAGCGACATATTCACCACGAGGTGTTTCGACAACGCGAAGATCATCTGTATTAACCCCCTGAGACTTTGCAAAGCCCACGGCGGCTTTAGTTGGATTACCTTCAGCATCATAGGCTGCTTTCTTAGGGGGGCCGGTTACTTCAACCGATTGATCCGGCTGCAGTGTCTCAAGATTGCTAACCGACAAAGCGAGTCTTCTTGGGGTTCCCATTACTCTCAATTCCCCAAATGACAAATTTTGTTCCATCAGCGTTTNCTTTGCCATNTTCTGCAGTTGGTCAAGCGCTGGAGANATATAACTTGCGGGGATCTCTTCCGTACCAATTTCAAAGAGAAGGTCTGCCGTGTCATTTTCAGTAATTAATTGTGAGCGGTTTTCTTTGGGTTTTTGTTTTTTTTCTGCAGCCATACCCAGTGGATACCCGAGATCATCTCTTTGGTCCAAATAGGCTTGTGCGTTACGCTGAGCCATACGTCGTACACGTTCAATGTAACCACCACGTTCAGTAACGCTTATTACACCGCGGGCATCAAGTAAATTAAAGGCGTGAGAAGATTTAAGCACATAATCAGTTGCTGGCAAAACTAGACCTTGATCCAAACANTCAAAGACTTCTTTCTCGTAGATATTAAATAAGTTAAGCAACATTTCGGTATTGGCAACTTCAAAACTATATTTCGAAAATTCGACCTCACTTTGATGATGTATATCACCATAGTTCAAATGTTCGTTCCATCGAATATCATAAACACTATTAACATTTTGCAGATATAAAGCGATGCGTTCTAACCCATAAGTCAATTCCGCACAGATAGGATTAAGGTCACAACTACCCATCTGCTGAAAATAGGTNAACTGAGTAATTTCTGCACCATTCCACCAGACCTCCCAACCCAACCCGGACGCCCCGAGGGTTGGAGATTCCCAATCGTCTTCGACGAAACGGAAATCGTTCGTACTTGGATCAACACCCAGATTTTTTAAGCTTTCCAGATAGAGTGGTAAAACATCGGTTGGTGAGGGCTTAAGAANCACNTGATACTGGTAATAAGCACCAAGTCGATATGGATTATCACCGTAACGACCATCTGTTGGGCGTCGTGAAGGTTCAATGTAGGCAGCGTTCCATGGCTCTGGTCCCAAGCAACGCAGGAATGTAGACGGATTAAAAGTACCTGCACCCACCTCTATATCATAAGGTTGTGTAATGGTACAACCGTAATCCGACCAGAACTTCTGCAAGTTTAAGATGATTTCCTGAAAGGTCATATATGCTCTTCAATTCACTTTAAATTTTCAATAAACTGTAAACTCTTTATTTGTCTCTGGGTTTGACACGCAATTAAGGAGGAAAGAACCATTTTTAGTTCCTGGTGATTTTGTTGCGATACTTGNACGTAATAGGGTGATGATATATCTGCCTGTTGAAGTGTTTTCAATAAATTTATACTTTCTAATGATATTGAAATTGAATGTAAATCCTGACTTCGGCAATTCCAACAAATTAACCCGCCTAATCGGTCACTAAACNTNGCGGGGACATCTGTCAAAGGTTGACTACAAGCTATACAATGTGAAAAAAGTGGCATATAGCCAGTTTNATNCAGCAAACAAAGTTCGAACATTCTNGCAAAAAGTGGGATGTCTTTAGNATACGGTAATGTTTTGAGNGCACNAATNANCAAATCAAAAACATCNGGGTTAGCANCACCTTCAGATTCAATTGCATCTACAAGTTCGCTACAATAGCAAGCATAAGTTGTTTGGTCAAAATCCTGTTTCAATTGATCAAAGCAATTGATGAGATCGAATTCATTAACATTCTGCAAATCCCGATTAGGCTTCTCGAAAAAAACCAACAAACCATGATTTAGCAGTTCAACATTACCCCTGAATTTGCTCTTCGTGTTTTTAGCNCCTTTAGCAACAGCACGAACTTTTCCAAACTCTTTGGTATAGAATGTCAAAATCTTTGACGAATCACTCAGAGGATAGGATCGAATAACAATAGCTTCTGTCTTTTGGACTGCCATCTTTAAGCCTAGACAAACAGATAACGCAGCAATTTCGAACATTGCTGCGTTATCTGTTTATTTATCCAATTTGGAACAATCGGGGCGAGAAGATTTGAACTTCCGACCTCATCGTCCCGAACGATGCACGCTAACCAGACTGCGCTACGCCCCGACAGGTTTGGAACTACGGAAAGTCAAGTTTATCACAGGTCAAGTTTCGTGTCAAGATCTCCCCCGTTTCGGACACTTTTGAGGCAAAACAGTATTGGCGTTGACACTCCTTTTCAGTTGCGGTGTCTCGACCAACAGTGCTAAAATCCANAGTGTTTCAAGATAATAATCAAAAAGTTGATCTAATAAGACATTATTGGAGATACGGCATAAAATGAGCCATTTCATTTATCAGTATTCTATAGGGTTGATTGTATTCAGTATTGGGTTATTCTACGCGTTTAAACAAGGGTATGTCGGTGNCTCCAATGGCAAGTTGAAAAATCTGNTGGCTTTATTGGCCACTTTCCTATTTTTCTTTGTCCTTCACGGCTATTTACAATTTGCACCCATGACTGAATTGGATGCTGTACCTTACACTGGAAGTGAAACCAGAAAATCCACTTTGGGAACTCCTTTGGATTATGGAATCATGGTCGCCTATTTCATCATGATTCTGATTATTGGTACCAGGTTTAGCCGCAGGCAGAAAACCTTAAAGGATTTTTTCTTCGGAGGTCAGCGGTTCTCATGGTGGCTCATTACCTTCAGTCTGGTGGCAACAACAATCGGTTCATACAGCTTTGTCAAATACAGTCGCGTTGCCTATACCTATGGGTTAGGTAGCAGCCAAACCTATTTCAATGACTGGATGTGGCTTCCATTACTCCTATTTGGTTGGCTTCCCATTATGTATTTTTCTCGGTTGACTTCTATTCCTGAATACTTTGAAAAAAGGTTTGATCAACCGGTACGCAGGTGGGCCACGGCTTATATTTTGATTTACCTGATCGGCTATGTTGGCGTGAACCTATTCACCATGGGAAAAGTACTAAATATCTTGCTAGGGTGGCCGATTATAGCNTCAGCAATCTTGGTNGCAGCAATATCTGCGGTCTACGTCACGGCAGGAGGACAGACCAGTGTAATTATGACTGATCTCTTTCAAGGGATAATGCTACTTACAACTGGAATACTGATCCTATTTTTGGGGATTAATTATCTTGGAGGGTTGGAACAATTCTGGGGACATCTCCCTCGTACGCACCGCTTAGCTTTTCCCAATTTCAATTCAGACCCGTCCTTTCCAAGTGTCGGAATATTTTGGCAAGACGGCATGGCCAACACAGCGATGTTCTTTTTTTTAAACCAAGGATTCGCCATGAGGTTCATGTCAGCAAAATCGATGATGGACGGCAGGAAAGCCATATTAGTAGTGGTACTAGTTCTGATGCCGGTTGCGGCAATTGTAGTTGCTTCAGGAGGATGGGTTGCAAAAGCACTGGTTCATGCAGGAATGTTACCACCAAATATCAGGGCAGACGAAGCTTTCTTCGTTGCCTCTGAGTTCCTGAGCAAACCAGGCGTTTTTGGGTTAATTCTAGCAACCATGACAGCGGCCTTAATGTCAACGGTAGATACACTTATCACAGCCATAGCGGCTATTGTGGTTAACGATGTATATCAGCCGATATTTAACCCTAATGCATCTGAAAGAAAACTTTTGAAAGTTGCTCGATGGAGTTCAGTTTCGGTTGCATTGCTAGGCGTCCTCTTGGTTCCAGTATTTATGTCTTTCAAAACAATCTACGAAGCTCATGGAGCCTTTACAGCTGCTGTTACTCCACCTTTAGTTGTCACGCTCTTATTTAGTGTTTTTTGGCGTCGTTATACTCGGAAAGCAGCCTTATATACCTTAATCGGTGGAATGGGGGCGATCGTTCTGTCACTGTTTTTACCAGAAATCATTAGCCCTTTCGCACACGGTGTTCCGATAAAATCATCTGGGGACAGTATTTTTTCTGGCATGAGCCAGTACAAATTTATGCGTGCCTTTTATGGGTTGTCTATCAGCACCGTAATTGGACTCATAACCACTTTTTTCACGTCTCCAGAACCATTTGAGAAGCAAAACGGATACGTTTGGGGAACAATTGAAAAAGCATTGGAACGGTATAAAGGATCCGCCGGCCAAGAGAGAAAAAGCCAATGCGATTTTGCTTTGCCGGTAACTTTGGATGAAGAAATAACCAGAACAGGTGCACATCAACTGCCGTTGGTGTCGATATCCCAATCTCTGGCAGATGGACTCAATGCCAAAAACTCCGATCTGGTTTATATCACTGACAATCGCTGGTGGTTAGGCGGCTTAAATTCAACTCATGCAATTATTGAAGGGATTGAAGCTGGTAATCAAAATTTGATTTTCCTTGGTCAGGATATACATACCCAAATAGTTGCTAAAAACAGAGAGAAAAGTCCACTACGAATTGAAAAATTGTATTGATTTCAATAACAACGTCTGAGAAAAGACAATAAAATGCATAAACACGTTGCCATAATTTCACTTTTGAACATGAAACTATCTGGAGCACCATGTCTTGAAGACAATGATTATGTTATCTAAACCAACGTTTCTAAGCCAAGCCGGCAGGCATTAATACTAACTCAGGAATATAGGTCCGTTCTGGAAGTGAAGCCACAAACAGGCATGTGTCCGCTACATCCTGTGGTTGTAACGCTTTGGCTACGGTTTCTGGTGGTGTTGGAACCGGACGTTGCAATACAAGTGGTGTGTCCGTTAAACCGGGGAAGATCATTGATGTACGGATACCGTTTTCCTTTTCTTCTTTGAATGTACCGTGAGCCAATCCCACCAACCCATGTTTGCTGGCTTGATACGAAACACCGGAAGTATCAGGGAACTGCACAGCGGCACTTGAAATATAGATAATAAGTCCTTTCCCCTGTTGACGCATGCTTGGTAATACAGCCTTGGTACAGTAAAATGCTCCTGTCAGATTCGTCTGAATCATCATATTCCATGTTTGATCCGACAACATTTTAAGACTTCGGTCAGGGATATTCGTCCCAGTCACATAGATCAAAATATCAATTCGTCCGAAATGGTTTAGGGTTAACTTCATCAATTGTTCTACCTGCTCGGTATCCTGTATATCTGTTGGACAAGGAATCGCGTTCTCTCCAAGTTCCGACGCTAATGATTGCAGTTCCGTTTGGCGACGAGCGGCCAAAACAACTTTCGCTCCAGCTTCGACAAAAGTAATGGCTGTGGCTTTGCCCATGCCGCTGCTGCTACCTACAATAATCGCCACACAGTCTTTCAAAGGTTGACTCATAATGTATCCTTTCTAATCTCAAATTATTGATGTAATAGTTAAATAGAATTATACTAAGGAGTTAATTGGCTGTAAAGATTACTGTCAGTTTGGATGGGGGGATAATCTTAATTATCATCGGCAGTGCGTAATCCCCCTACATTTTCTTTGATTAATTTGCTATTTAATCCTACTATCATGCATGTATAAAAAAATTAGTGAAGGGTATCATGGAATTGAAATTCTTTAGTCCTTATGTATTGCTAATCGGGGTTCTTTTATTCATTTCTGCAAATGATCCCAGCTATAGTGCAGAAGACAAATATCGTTTGGAACGAAGGCATATGGTTACGACTCAAATTGATTCTCGACACGTTTCAGGTGGTCGAGTAGGTGTCAAAAACGAAGCGGTTTTGGACGCTATGCTCCATGTTCCCCGTCACAGATTCATCCCCCGAAAATTATGGTCTCGTGCTTATATGGATAGTCCATTGCCAATAGGTTATGATCAGACAATTTCACAACCCTATGTTGTGGCCTACATGACTGAACAACTTAAACCCAAAAAAGATTACAAAGCGCTTGAAATCGGCACCGGTTCAGGATATCAAGCAGCTGTTCTGTCAAAACTTGTTCGTCACGTTTATACGATTGAAATTATCGAAGAACTCGGTAAACGTACAAAAAAACGACTGAATGATATGAAGTATCAAAACATAACAGTCAAAATCGGAGATGGTTATTTCGGCTGGAAGGAAAATGCACCATATGACATAATTATCGTCACAGCAGCTCCCGATCATATCCCCCCTCCGCTAGTGCAACAACTTAAACCTGAAGGGGTTATGTGTATTCCCGTTGGCGGACGATTTCAAGTACAAAACTTGACACTAGTTCGTAAAGACAAGGATGGGTCGGTAAAGACAAAACGAATAATGCCAGTTCGTTTTGTTCCTTTGACCCGTAAGGATTGATGTTAACAGAAATAGTTGTATTCTAACCAAGTAACACAAGCAATAATGGGTAATATCCCTATGACACATCTGGAGGAAATACTCTCTGTCCACTCAAAAAGCTATCTTCATTCGTTGACTTTTACTGAANTTAAGGATCAACGCATTCCACATGATGCAGGTACAACTTTCAATATCTATNAAAAGAGGTATGAGTTGGCTTAAACCTTTCTCATAATTAAGGACACTAACAGAAACCTGGCAGGTGGCAATGGAAGTTCTCCGGTTAAACTTTCTGATGACCAAAGTTGATCGGTTAATTGAGGGAGGAGACATCCTTTGTCTCAGAGGATTAAAGAAATAGGAATTCCTTTCCATGACTAAAGAAAAACAACAAGGTGATAACGATCATAAAAAAGCTTTTAGTCCAAAACCTGACATCACCACTAAGTTGCAGCAGGCTGTCACTTATCACCAAACAGGACAATTGTCAGAGGCAGAGAAATTATATCAACAAGTACTAGCAGATGACCCTCAAAATGCTGATGCATTTCACCTTTTGGGTATTATCGCCTATCAGAGGAACAAGTACCAATTAGCAATCGACTTAATCACTCAGGCCATAGCCACGGATCCAAACCAAGCCCCATTCTTTAACAATCTGGGGAATGCTTTACAAAACCAAGGCAAGTTGGAAGAATCAGTTCAAGCCTATCAGAAAGCTTTACAAATCCAACCTGATTATGCTGAAGCATACTATAATTTCGGGAATGTCCTACACAAACACGGCAAGTTGGATGCATCGGTTCAAGCCTATCAGAAAGCCTTACAAATCCAGCCTGATTATGCCAAAGCTTATAACAATTTCGGGAATGTCCTCCATCACCAAGGCAAGTTGGAAGAATCGGTTCAAGTCTATCAGAAAGCCTTACAAATCCAACCTGATTATGCTGAAGCATACAGTAACCTTGGGGTAGTACTAAAAGATCAAGGGCATTTGGAAGAAGCATTTCGAGCTTGCCAAAAAGCTATCAAAAGCAAACCAACTTACGCCACAGCTCATAACAATCTAGGTGTAATCTTACACAAGCAAGGGGAATTCGAAAAAGCTATTGCAGCTTATCACCAAGCCATCGAGATTTCACCGGACAACTCAGAAGCTTATAACAATCTTGGTGCTTCCCTACATGCCCAAGGAGACCTTGAAAAATCAGTTTGGGCCTATAACCAAGCTATTATTATCAATCCACAGTTTGCCGAAGGTCACAAAAACCTCGGCATGCTTCTCCTACAAAAAGGCGATTTTGAAAAAGGGTGGGAGTTATGCGAATGGCGATGGTTATGTGAAGATTTCCCTTTTGAACACAGAAATTTTCCTCAGCCAGTTTGGGATGGATCATACCTGAAAGGTCGATCCATAGTGGTTTGGGCTGAACAAGGCGTTGGAGATGAAATCATGTTCACTAGCATACTCACTGACCTCCTGCAACTGGAAGCTGANATTATGGTTGAATGTGATCTGCGCCTAGTCACTCTATTCCAACGCTCATTTCCAAACATTCAATTTTTCCCTCGNCACAATCTTCCNGATACTCAACTGTTAGACATTGGTATTGATTANCANATACCGATGGGTAGTTTGGGCCGATGGTTAAGACCTGACACAGACAGTTTCCAACAAAAAGNAAATCCATACCTGCAAGCTTGTCCTGAAAAAACAAAAAAACTTAGAGAAAAATATAAAAAATTAGCTGGAGATAAACTGCTGATTGGTATTTCATGGAAAAGTGTTAACCAGTATACAGGAAAAGAAAAGAGCACTTCGCTAGACGATTGGACGCCAATTCTGTCACTGCAAGATTGTTACTTTATTAATCTACAATATGGAAATGTTGATAAAGAAATCAAGGAATATTGTGCTGATAAGGATAACGTTTTTATGTACGCAGAAGAAGAAATAGTACCATTGGAAAATCTTGATGACTTTGCGGCACAGACATCCGCGCTAGACCTTATCATTTCGACGTCTAATACAACCGTACATATGGCTGGAGCTTTGGGGAAAAACGTCTGGACTTTACTACCTTATATTCCAGATTGGAGGTGGATGCTGAATCGGGAGGATACATTATGGTACCCTAAGATGAAGTTGTTTCGACAACACGAGGTTGGAGATTGGCCGGGCGTATTTTCAAAGGTTAAAGTGGCATTGGAACAATATGTGACAGAACCAGAGAACTGGGAGTTCTAGCAAGTATAACGTTTTCTCTCTACTATTCTGACTATCTTTAACCCGTCTTGCTACATTATTTTTCTCAGTCGAATGGCAAGCAATAGACAAATTGATCAATGAAGATCACGAATAGCGCGATTTCTTTCCAGTTGTTGTCTTCTTTTGAAATCCTGCTCTGTTAAGGCTTGAACATTTCCTGATAACAAACGTTGTTCTAGTAGCTCTCCTTTCCGCTTGAACACACGGAAATACTCGAATTGTGTCAGGGTAGGCGGAATATTACCTGGACACAAAGCATGAAGTCCTACCTCAACTGGATCCCCCATACTAACATTGGTTTGGCCGCAACCAATCCAACGAATACCATCATCACTGACATACCCAGTAAATTGATGGCCTTTCCTTTCCAATCTTAAGTAAAGTTCAGTAAACCGGACAGGGATTGGACCTAACTGTGACATGCGTTGATTAACTCCTTTTCCGCGTCCAACCAGCGTAAATACTCCATTAACATGTCTTTCAAACCGGATGTCACCACGAAAGGCATGTGGTCCTGATGTTTTTTCCAACCTGACAAAAGCCTGCGGATTTTTCCAGACAATCAATCCTCCATGCTCCTTCATGTCCGCGGACAAACGTATCCTGCATTCAGCGGTAAAATCTCCTTCCACTGGTAAGAGCAAACGTGGGGCATCCAAGTTCCCTGATTTCCCATGCCACAAGTCTTGTCCCGGTTCAGCACGCATTTCCAAATACCCTTGACGTTCAGTCCAATGACCTCCGCCTTGAGGATCTTNCCATCGCCATTCCGGGCGCATACTATTATCAATAAATTCATCCTCAAACACCATATCGGTAAACTCAGCTGAAGACGACCATCCTTCTATTTTGATTGAAGATACAACATCATTGAATTTCTGTGGCAAATAATGGAAATTAGGGATTTCCTTCTTACGATCCGTGGCTTCCATACGAATTGTCAGTTTGGAACCCTCGAAATCAACATGCTCAAAAAATGTCACTTCAGCTCCTTGGGCAGGAAAATCGGGACCTTTAATAATACGAANGGAAGAGATGCTATCGTGTAACCCCAAGCTGCCAGTGTGAGACACATCACGCAAAACGGTGATGTTACGACCACTGAATTCGGCATGTTCGTAACACTCCACAATCAATGGNACTGTTCCCCATTCGGGACCAGATGTTCTCAGAACCGAACCGAAACTAATAGAAGAAATCGTATCTTTGAAGTTATAAATCATGTCATGAATATTNGGATAGAATCCAGGTCCCAAAACCAATTGCCGGCCCTGAAAATTCCAATGTTCATGAAGAATCAGTTTATAGTTGGGACTGGCATCGAAGCCNGGTCCCTTGTAAACTTTGACAGAAGAAATGTTATCTTGAAACCCGATATCGGTGCTGGAAACAATGGGTTTAATGACATAACCACGTCTTCCACCGAAATTGAGATGCTCAAACACTTCGGCAATAAGTCGTGGTTTAGAAGCTGACATTTTTACCTCCTACAATATCCTCAGGTCGATTTTGAAAGTAACAGTCGTTTAAGCTCTTTGGAAACAGGTNCGATTTTGTAACCTCATAACGTGATTACAAAATAAAAATTATGTGGTGCGTCTAATTATTGTTCGTATAAACCACATACGTACCAATGTAAATGGGGGCTAGTACCGGGTAACAGTATCAATTTTGCCCATTCCAACGGTAAAAACGGGGAATACTGACCAGCAAATATACGTATTTATGACAAAGGTACTGGTAACAAGTCCAAGAATAACTATCCCATTTTTTTGCGTTTTTTTGCGAATCCAGTCATAGACTAGGGTAACCTCAATTCCATCATACAAGTTCTTACCCATTTATCCATTTTGGATACACTGAAGGACACACTTCGTATCATGAAAAACCCTTATCTGATTCACCGTAATAACGGGTAGTTCCTACCTTTCTCGTTCCGCAGTTCCCTTCGATCTTCAACCCNTACTTGAATTCGGACAGTTTCAATTATCTTTGGGTTGTGGTATCTTGGATCAATCCAAAATATTATCATTTCACCTCAATACNATAACACAGTTCAATACCATAACACAGTTTCTATATAATTTAATCCGAGAAAATCCTGAAATGAAGAAACTGACCATCAGTGGCATTAAGGAAATCCTCAAGATAGAACTGGAAAGGTCCAAACGACATGTCCAGCACTATTATCTTGGAACTAACTGATNCAGTGAAACAGATAGNTTGAAAAGTCTTCTGAATAATCAGGAACAGGAAGAACAATCCNGACAGGACTTGAAACAGAATTATAGACAAACTTTGAAAAGAACTGAATCCCAAAGTCAATCTCAAATCAAGGTNTTTCCAAGATTACAACAAATTGACTACAGAAGGGGAATATGGATATGTTGGAATTTGAAGTCAATTTACCCGGTCAATTAACTGTTCTACCCAGTGAATGAAATTATGACGAATCCGCAATCAAGATGAAACGGTTAGAATATAGCTGAAAAAGTATAACTTCGAGAAAGATAAATTAATTGTGTTACCTTCCAATCTACCCAAAGAGATGGGAGGTGATGACTATCTCCCAAACACCATTGTCCGAACTGTGGTTATGAATACTAGGGATAACTGAAATGGCCAAGAAAATGGTCGAGAATATCCTACAACAGGGATTTGGGTCGAAGGATTTCCAATTCAAGGGCATCAAACGAGGTGGACGTGCCTTTGTCTTTCAGGTTCACTTCGAGGAGCAAGACTATGTCCTAAGAATTTGCAGTCAAGAACAACCGATCATCAACAACTTCAAGATTCTAAAATGTCTGGAAGGTCTCGGTATCTCACCCATACCAATTCAATCTAATCAGTGGAATGATCTCTATTATTCAATAGAGTCCTTTTTACCTGGAGAACACGAATCCCATTCTGATCGGAATGTACCAAAACTATTTCAGTCAGGTACCAAAATTCACCAGATTCACTCTGACAAATGTGGTCATCTGAATAGATTGAACCACCAAAGTTGGTCTTCGTATCTTCACAATAGGGTTAGACATAATCAACCTCGGTTTTCCCAAAGGGTATCAGACCAAAAGTATATCGATTGTGTCCTGTCCATGTGTCCTGAAGTAGATGGCTTTTCACTTCTACACGGTGATTTATGGTTTGGTAATTCCCTACTTTATCAGGGGAAAAGATACTTTATCGATTTTGAAAAAGGGATGTTTGGTGATAAGGAGTTCGATTTTGCNAATACTTACTACGAACAATCACTGAAACCAGAGATACTGGACACCATAATTGAGGTTACAGGTTATGATAAATGGAAATTACTTTTCTATTCAGTAATACATGGGATTGATTATGTGTCACATGGGAAAGAAAAAGATGTGAAATCAAGAACCAAGAGGTTAGATCAGGTTTATACTGAATTCTTAGACTATAAATGATGAATAATCCTCTCATCATTTCTCTCTCCTGTTCCAGAATCATTACCGTATACCATAACTAAAAGCCCATCAATGTTTTTTTATCCAAGATGGAATTCAGAGAAAACCGACCATAGAAGAATTAAAAATCCTATCCTCGTTCCCAACAAATTTTGAATATCTAGGGGAGTTGGATATGGGATTCATTGATGATGGATTCTACAAGGTACACGATAAAGGGGAAATCTCCACGTCAGAAAGGAATACTGTGTATAGTACGTCCAAGACAAAAACTGCACTTAAAATCTTGAATGACGATCAATTGAAAGACATCAAGAAAAGATTATTTAAAGGTGGATTCTAGTTCGTGAGTTTGAAATCAGTGATTAAATATCTTATTGCCGTTTTACTGCTTATTTCCTTTTTGTACTTTAGTGTGTTTTGAAGTAGAAGATTTCACCTCCAGTGATTTCCAAAATATGGACTACCATCTTTAGAAGATATCAGAAGGATATGGTTTTTGATTGTGGGATAAAGGTTATCAATGACAATTCATCACCAACGATGACCACTGGATTCAATGACAAATATAATCGTGGATAGGAGTGTGGGATGATTACAGTATTTGTTATTTGGATTTGTATGGTAAATAATTCGATGACCTTCGATAATCAATGCCAGACCTTTTAACAGAATGATTGCTTTTAGGCTCGGAAGTCTGATTCGACTATAGTTCAATGAAGAGAAAATCCACGCGTTCACTTACATCTCCTTCGTTTTACAGGTCGGATCTGTCCAGACTAAATCTCGCTTCACCACCTGTCACTTTGCGTGCTGTTCTGTTGGGCTGCATCCTTTTACCTATCAATGCTTATTGGATTGCAATGGTCGAAATGGTTTGGCATGGATTCCACTTTTCCGCTACTTCCATTCCCATGAATGTTATTTTCATTGTCTTTATCATTGCTCTACTCAACACACTTTGGAAACGTACTTCCTCTAGGTCAGGGCTAAGCCAGACGGAACTGCTGGTTATCTACATCATGCTAGCAACCACAACTTCAGTCATTGCTCATGATAATATGGTTAGCTTGATGGGATTGTTCGCGCATCCATTTTGGTTTGCTACAGCAGAAAACGAGTGGGTGCAGATTCTCCAACCACACCTACCGAAATGGCTAGTAGTGGAACAGGTCAATATGATCCGACCTTTTTATGAAGGAGGTAGCAATTTTTTTACTGAAGGCTACTTGCGTTATTGGATTATACCGATTCTGAATTGGACAGCAATTGCATCCCTCATTTTTTTATTGACGGCATTTCTGAATGTATTTCTACGTCGTCGGTGGATCGAACAAGAAAAACTGCCATATCCAATAGTCCAGCTTCCATTAGATATGACCACTCATGGCACCCAGTTTTTCCTTCATCGCGGGATGTGGTTGGGATTCTTCATTGCCGTGATTATCGAAATTATCAATGGCTTAAATTTCCTTTATCCTGTTGTTCCACTTATTCCAATACGTGAAAAGACTGCAGATTTATCGCTGTGGTTAAAAAACGAACCGTGGAACTCAATCGGGACAACTTACCTGCATCTCCGACTGTTCATGATTGGGTTGTGTTTTCTGTTACCGTTAGATTTGAGTTTTTCAACAGTTTTCTTCTACTGGATTCGTAAAGCACAATTCATTGGTGGAAAGGCAGCGGGATTTTATACAGTTCCTTACTATCCTTTTCAACCCCATCAAGCAGCGGGGGCAACAATCGCGATTTTTGTAATAGTGTTGTGGATAGGTCGAAAACACTTTCAGGAAATTGCAAAAAAGATTATTGGTATGTTCACAATCATTGATGATTCAATGGAACCGATGCGCTATCGAACGGCAGCGTTAGGAACAGTTATATGCTTTTTACTTCTCTATGTCATTTGTCGTTGGGCAGGAATGTCGACATGGGTATTTTTACTGTTTTTTGGTTTATATGTGATTATCTCTGTAACGGTAACACGTATTCGAGCTGAACTGGGTCCTCCAGTACACAACATGGGGGGTGTTAATCCGCAAACAATCCTGATGACCATTGTGGGGACACGTCCATTTGGAACAAATAATCTTGTCGTTTTTTCGCTTTTTTCATGGTTCAATGGTTCCAATCGGAGTCATCCAATGCCACATCAGCTTGAAGGTTTTAAACTGGCACACCACACTGGGATTGGTCATAAAAGATTAATCTGGGTTATCGCCTTAACCATCATACCAGCTGTCTTTTCGGCCTTTTCAATTTACCTTTACGCATTGTATAGGTATGGTGCCTCAGTTGCAGTTGACGCTCCTGGACAGGTATTGGGACCTGGACAATCCACATATCAGCAACTTGCCAGTTGGCTGCAGTCTCCACGTCCTTCTGACCTGTACGGAACACTGGCAATTCTTCTCGGATTTGCATTCACCATGTTTCTGGGAGCCATGAGACTCAAATGTGTCTGGTGGCCGTTTCATCCAGTGGGTTATGTAACAGGTATCAATGGAGGTACTTTAGATCATTTCTGGTTTGCACTCGCCATCTCTTCAAGTCTTAAATATTGCTTCCTCAAGTATGGTGGTGCCCGTTTGTACCGGCGGATATTACCTTTCTTCTTAGGATTGGTTTTGGGAGATGTAGTTAGTGGCAGCTACTGGTCAATCCTGAGCGTAATTGTTCAAATGCCTTTGTATGTTGTATGGTTTTGGTAGTAATTGCCACATAGCGGTTTGGAGGGACATTACCGGTCCATACTGTCAACAATCGAACCTGTTAAAGTGAGAGACTTGTATTAGAATAGGAGTCTACATCCTCATTTTCTGGATACCCTTATAGACCTTCTTCCTCAAACTCATTCTCAATCAACAGAAGAAACACAACCTCTTATGGAGAATACAAAGTACTTTATCGAAAATTATCCATACATCTTCAAGGACAAAGTTCAGATGCAGATGTATCAGGGTCATGGTTGGATTGGGAGTCAGAAATACGAGAAACCTATTAACGTAGTTGATGAAACCCTAGATTGGAGAGATCACATAATTTTCATTTAGGGAAATAATCCGAATCCGGAGAATTGATTATGCGATTATGATATAGAATTTTATTTCTGTTTGTAGTTACTTGTTTTTTTTAATTAGGCCGATGTTCTGTATAGTCTCTTATTTTTTCCCAATATTCTGAAAGGAGAAGGATAAATGTCATTTCTCGAACTACTGATTATCTGTGGATTTATAGTATTAGTAATAGGTCTTTTTCGTATAACCAAAAAATTGTATTGGAAAATCGATAGGGTGGTTGAATTATTAGAAAGTATTGATAATAAGATGGGTATGGAAACAGACCCGCCAGAAGAACAGATTATGACCGTATAACCCCATAGAGTATCTATAAGTGTAAATATCTGAAATAGGTATGTATTTGTGGCTGTTTTTATTGATATCAATTGGTAGAAGAAAACGAAAGATAAATAGTAATATTGATACCAAACAGAATCCAATAAAACTCACCATTCCAGAACATTCTACAAAACATGATTTTTCTACTTCTCAACGAACTTCTAAAACAATAAAACCAGAATCAGAAATTATTGGTCGAATCCAAATGAAGTTGGTTCATAGGTTATTTGGTTTGAATGTCGAGAGTGTTTGAATAACCGTATTTCAGTTAGAGCGGAGAATCCCATATTTTGGGTAATACGTACTTTAATTTATAATAATCGGTATCGTTTTTGGAACTTATGGAGGAATTATTGCGTTTTCTGCTATTTCGATTTTGATTGGTACTGAAATCTATTCTAAAGTATTAACAATAAATTAATCAGAGGTTAAATGTCTCAAAAGATACTGATAATTATATCGTTTATATGTCCTATAATTGCTGTCTTTATTTTTGTTAGTGATCATTTTGGATGGGTTGATTATCACAATTTCGATCGTCTACTTTGCATCTTTTTTTTCGGACTTGCTTTCTTTATAGGAAAAAAGTGGATGACGCCAATGATGGGAAAGGAAAAAGATAAGGATACTATTTAGTATTTTGGATAGATTCGTGAGATGAAAAACAAAGAAGTGAATTGGTCTTTTTTAGTAATCATCTGGCGAGTATCTGATATGAACGGAGAATTACTTGGGAAACGTTTTTCTTGTGGTCATATGGTTAGTCGAAAGGCTCTGTTCTGTCCTGAATGTCAAATCCGCGAACCTGTAACGAATTGGACTTATGTAGTGATTCATCATTCGGCTTTCGTTGTGGGTATTGTCATAATTAGGTGTGTTTTTTTAGACAGTGTATTTACCCCCTATCTCTAAAAAACCTATCCGATAGACCACCACCCTATCTAATTTACGAATTCCCACCTGTTAATTAGTATTTCCAAGAACCGTTTGAACAAAATCAAGTATAGAATCTTCCCCCATCATTTCAAAATCCTGATCTAATCTCACTTTGATTCTATCCAGAATCGATTTTTCAGTAAAGATCTTACCTGTTTTGTGAAGTGGAAGGATATTAAGTATGGAGACAGGCTTGTATCCGTTTATTAACTATATTGCTTGTGTGGAATTACTAGTGGATGAACTCCACTAATCTGTAATCTCAAGTCGGCTAGGCACACCACCAAAACGTATAAATTTCCGATTTCAGTCGGGGGTGTCTATTTTTCTCTCTCATAAATACCTTCGGATCCCAATATTCCTTTCCTGATCTCAAGTCAATTATCCCATCAGTATTAGTTTCATTTCGTTCGACCATCGTCATTATCGAATCCAACCTACGGTGGATTCTCTGGTTCATAAACTAGAAATCAGTGATTAAATACCTTATTGTTGTTTTATCACTTATTTCCTTTAAGAAACTTGTAAATTTTATTGGTGACCTCACTAATAGTTGTAATGGTAAGTTAAAACGGGTATAATATCCTTGCACAGTGTCAATGCTGGTGACGTTGTGGGTATTTTATCCTACCTTGATTAACAAGTAAAATGGACCAAACACTAAATTGTGGGTAAGTGGGGTTGGTCATACGGTATCAATGTATTTTTTCATACCCACACCTTGAATCAAATTGTAATTACGTATCTCCATTGACATAGATATTGGACATTTAGTTCCCGACTTATCGTAATTTCATCCCTTTTAGTGTAATTCATTTCTATTTTAGAAACTTTTCAGGAATTTTGATCTTGGGGAGAATTGGCCATGACTTTAAACGAAGTTTTTGATACTTGTAAGGATCTCGAACTAAGACACGCCAAATTATACGCAAATTTATCACTCATATTAGGTGAATTGGATGTACGAGCTGCTACCTTTTGGGAAAATATGAGTACTCAAGAGTGGCATCATTTTATTATCGTTGATTTTGGTCGGTCAATCTGTGAGAAAACCGTGGACCTTGATCAGGTTGTAGAGGGGCTTCCCAATCTTAATCTTGACCAAATTTTTGAAATTCTTGAGCGAAACGAGAAAAGGGTTTTCACAGAAGAACTCGATCTTAACGATGGATTCGAGATTGCTATCGAACTGGAGGGGACAGAATCAGATAGTCTTTATATCTATCTCACCTCAATTGTTATAGATTCAATTAATGAGGGAAATCAGCCATATTTGATGGAACGACTTCAAAAGATCGAAAAGGAGATGGTTTCACATCATACAGAACTCATCGATGCAACTAAAAAACTTTCAAGAAACCCAGACCTTGTTCGTAAAGCGAATGCTCTCTTACATCATTAAGTGACTTAATTGGTTACGTCCAGAACCCCGNATTTTGGACTTGTAGTACTTTTTCAATTGGACTAACCTTCCACCCTTTAATTCCGTTGGATCAAGAAACTGGAATGACATCGCCTCGTGCCCTTCCTTTGATCGAACCAGACCAACACCCACCCAGACATCATCTCCAGTTTTTAAACTCTCGAGTAATTCCGANCTGAATTTGACGACACAATCAGGGGGCTGACAGACTGTGTCTAGAAACCTTTAGAAACTCTTACTGTGTCAGGGGGAAATGGAATAGGTGGAATAGTCTAAAACTATCTCTGAACAATGTGGATATTGGCAGCTAACCAACTAAAGATAAATCTGAATCCGTGGCTACGCTGATTTTCTCAGAACCGCTAATCCCGATTAGGATGGTGATACAACTGCTTAAGATCACTTAGTNAAAACTCCNGTTCTCGGAAGTTTTAACGGATTAGCTTCCAGCCAATTACGTTATATCAAACTCCAAAGTTTTTAATAAGCTAAAAATGGAATGGGTATACGGTTGCCCGTAGTTTACAGCCTAATAATGGGAAAATGTAACTTGTGCTGTTGTGTTGATTACAGATGGTGCTATAATCACGATATGAAATTTTGTAGATACCAAGGATTTTCAAATGATGACCGAAGAAGAGAAATGGCATTTTGATTTATTCGGATATATTGTCCTGAAGGGAGCAATTCCCGCAGAGGATGTCCAACGGATGGTAGAATTGGCAAACCAGTGGCAGGCTTTACCGGACAGTCAACTGGCTGCACCACTGCGTTCTTATCGTGATCCTGTTGATCATCCGGACCTTCCCCGGTCTATTGTTAATGCACACTATGGTGATGCCGTTTTTCAAAGGCTGGCGCTCAATGATGAAATTATGCGTTGTATTTTACATCTGACAGGAAATTGCCCGAAATTGCTGGCAGTTTCTTTAACCCAAAACACCAAAGAATCAGATGAAGTAGGATTTCATGGAGGATTTGATGGGGGATGGAGAAACCCTGCCAACGATTATCAGGTTACAGATAACAAGGTGTTTGCGACTTTTCTAAATGCTGCTGTCTCGCTGGTTGATGTTCCAACGGGGTCTGGTTTCGTCTGTGTGCCTGGCAGCCACAAATCCCATTTTCCCAAACCCTCAGACGTAAATATTTACAGCGACCCTCCGCAAGTCGTTAATGTGACACCCAAAGCGGGAGATGTCGTATTGTTTACTGAAGCTCTCTGCCANGGAGCACGACGATGGACGCTTGAAACCCCACGGCTTACAGTTTTTGTTCGTTATAGTACATCTTATGCCTCTTGGTCNCCAGAGGTACAACCTATCGAAGAACACAAAGATAAGCTTANNGAAGATATATGTGAACTAATACAGGTAGCAGGATTCCAACATCGGAAGCAAATTGTCAATAAATTATTAGCTGAAATGGGTGTAGATCCAGCATGATTTAGTATTGAAAGACCACCGTCCAGCTTGTTTTCGCTAACTGTTGTTATGGTATTATTCTACGCTTCAAGTACACCTGTTTACATAATCCATCCTTCATACAAGGTGAAAGGTCAAATCCAAAGTCCCAACCTATTCTGTATGCAATATAAACTGATGGGAACAGTAGCAATTCGTTTGCATTCTCATGGTCTTAACTACATTTTTCTATCCTTAATCCGNCNTCTATTTACCAACATTAACAATAGCTACGGAAACCGTTAGAAATTTTAAAGAGAGAAGTNCGGTTTTCAGCCAAGCTCTGTTCAGGACATGCAACAAGTACACATAGATTAGTTATNACCAAAACAGTTGAAATACCAAAGACAAACTTTTGAGTAATTGATCATTTTAAGATGACCATCTTCTTAATTGCCGTATAAGCTCCAGCTTGCAATTGATAGAAATAGATACCTGAAGCGACCTTTTCTCCCTGTTCCGTTTTCCCATCCCAATAGGCTGCTTTTTGCCGATTGATATAGCGACCCCGTGACTGCAGTCCAATCTCCAGTTGGCGTACCAACTGACCATTGGTATTGTAGATCTGTATTCGGACTTCAGCTTCCCGCTCCAGTTCATAAGGAATCCAGGTCTCCGGGTTGAACGGATTGGGATAGCTTTGCAGCAATACCGTGGCACCAATAACCGGACGCACGGTGGCATTGAACAATTTGCTTTTTAACTCAACACCGGTATGGAAGCGGACACCTACCTGGTAAGTATAGGTTTTTTCCTCTTCAACCTGGGTATCAATGAACGAGTGTTGCCTATCGTTTATTGGGTATTGCCTTGATTGTTCGCTGTCACTTTGCCGGTAGATGGTGTACCCTTCGATGAATAAATTCTCGCTGGACTTCCACTCAAGTTTGACTTCCGCTTCACCAGCTANGACACTGAGATCAGCAATCTCTTCCAACGCGATGCGCGTGGCACGAATCTCAAACGGAATCCGGGTGACGAGAGACTTTGATTTCAGTTCAACTGACTGCACNTTCCGCATATCCTGCCACTCGGCATCANTGTCAGCACGACGGAAGTAAAGCATCATATCGTCGCTAAGTGTGCCAACGGTATCTCTCCACGATAATTCCATCGTCTCTTTTGGCACGTCAGTGGTGGCAACGACTCGCCATGTTCCACTATCACCGACCTTCAGTTCCGGTCGATAGTCGGCATTCAACTGCTCTGAAATCCCTGGAAGGTCTTTATGATCGAAGTAAAGCGAAACGGTTTTGCTCAGACGCGGTGGTTCGCTGGCATCGTAAGTATCCCAACCCTCTTCGGCATCGGCACGGGTTCCTAGCGTAGTGGTTAAGTCAGACGAGTTCTCGGATCTTAAAGCCAGCCGNAATTGGAAACTATTTGCCTGTGTGTTTGCCTGGACGACAGACGCTGAGGGAGCACCAACACTAGGGGGATTAAAGCTTGCGGGTAATAGCGATCCACCGAGATCATCAGGTACAGGAATCGTCAGCGTTAAGTTGGGCACTTTGGTTTTCAGCCAATAGCCTTCCCACGGTTTAAGATTACCTGTACTTGTTATCGTTTGGTAAGAATCTTGTTGAATTAAAGAAATTAAAGAAACGTCAATGGAATGATCCGTAGATGTCGTGTCATTAGATCCTCTGGTCAACTCGGTAAAAGCAGTGATCGTCTTCTCTGTATAGGCAATATCTTCGTTATTAATCCGAATAAC
>PBXZ01000135.1:0-8297 GCA_002729415.1 Candidatus Poribacteria bacterium
TGAGAGAAAAGATCGGGGGGAGGAGGACAAATTGACTAATTCAAACTATAATAAACAGAAATTAGGTATCTGCTACGTTACAGGCCATTACTACAATAATGTTACAAACCTAATACGTAATGCACGATCCAATTCAGAGTGTACCCGATCCACAATCTTATTATCAATACAATTTTATTCTAATCACAATTCCTGTTTCATTTTAACAATAGCATCTTGTTGGCAACCGAGAAATCTCCTGCACGAACAACGTAATAATAAATCCCCGATGCTGACTGCTCTCCAAGCTGATTCCGACCATCCCAGTAAACTGCACTGTCCCGTGAAGTATAATCACCCGCACTTCGTAAACCCACGTCAATACGACGTACCAGATGCCCGACAGCGTTATAGATATGCACCACTACCTCCTCTGAAGCAGCCAACTGATAAGGAATCCAGGTCTCCGGATTAAATGGATTGGGATAATTCTGCCCTACACTGAACCTGGCCGCAACTGCCGACTCCTGACCTATAACCACAGACGGATCAATTTCAACCGGCACAGGCTGTGACTGACGATTGACTAGTGACAGGTTTAGAATACCTATCGATTGCAAGGCTAAATCCAGATCACCTTTCAAACGGAAACTGACACTGGCCAATATTGAGCGCCCCACACCTGAACCACCGGAATCACCAACTTGAGTGGCTGCAATATTGAAAATCCTACCTAATGCCATTTGCGGATCCAGATGAAAACTTCCTTTGCCCAATAAATCACCTTTTTCAAAACCAACTACTGCTAGCAAACCCGGGTTATAGGTCAATTCCAACTGGTAACCAGCTATTGAATTCGGCATATCGGCCTTGATCTCCAGTTCCAGACGCTGACGCTGTTGACGACCATTATGATTCGCTGAATGCCTGGCGGACATCGACACCTTTCCCTCTGGGGGTCTTATCAAGGCCATTGGGGCATCTGCCGTTACACTACCGTAGTTTTCGCCAAAATGCTTCGTTACCGTTACCAGATCATACAGGTCTATAGATTGATCCAGGTTGGTATCTCCTATCATATCAACACCCGATTTCATAAAATTCATACCCACCATCACCAGATCGAAAATATTAACCACATTGTCCCCATTGATATCCCATGGCTTGGATTGCGGACGCATCAAACGGTAAATGCCAAATCGATTGGACACCAAATTCAACGTCCCAGAATCAGTATTGATCTTCACATCTTCTACTCTCTTCCATACACCATCCTCCAGCATGAACACCTGCAACGATTCCGGGATCTCTGACAACGGATAAGGAATCGCAATATTAACAGGGCTCAGAAAATCAGACCCAAACAGTGCTCCAGTCTGCGTCATGGCGACAAAACGGCGGCTTGTTCCTTCTATGCTGCCGGCCAGATCCGGCAGGTCCGAGTCATCCGGATTCTGAATAGAAATCGACGTGTACAACGTGGGATCTACCGTTACAGATCCTGCAGGCGCCGTTAGACGACTCCCGTCTAAAAGAGCTGCTGTTCCTCCTGACGAAGCCAACAACACTGTCAGGTTCAGGTTAACGGATAAACGCTTTGACTCTAAACCAGCTGGACTAACCGAGGTCAAGGCATAATAGTAAGTACTGCCAATATTAATATCCACATCCCGGTAGATGGTAACAGGTAAATTCTCTGCCAGACGCTGCTTGGAATCAACCTTCTGTATCGGCCTTTCCGAACGATACAGGTTATAACTGCCGGCATTGACGTCCTCTGACCAAGTGAGACTCACTTCCCTACCGGAAAAACTGAGTGCGGCTGACAGATCAGAAGGAACTGTCTCTGGTGCTTTATCATCCAAGACCAGTTGACTTTGAATCGGCTGGCTGACATTCCCGGCTAAATCAACGGCTGAGACCACCAACAGATTATCCCCTTCCTTCAACTCGACCTCTACTGTAGCGAGTGTTGTTTCTGTCGACACTGCCTGCGCTTTCCCGTTGACAAACAGGGTCACTGAACCAGCGGGACCGCCGCTGTTATCACCATACCTGACCTGAACTTTAGACGGAGATTGACTGACGTGAGTAAGTAAATCAACGAATTCTATTTCCGGCTTAACCTGGTCGAAGAAAACAGGCTGCGGTTTAGAGATGGCACTCTGCAGTTGCGAAGCACTGCGGGTAAAGGNAGTCACATTATTTAAACCGGGACGNANCAGNACNGGCTGAAGACTGAAGGAACCATCTTTCTGCACTGGGACAACGCCCATGGAATTTNNGTTNGCAAAGATTTCTACTTCCAGNTTNCTGGAAGGATCATATTTGGGAATCACACCGCTAATAGGGATTTGCGGTGAATTGGTGTACAGGTTACCACCACTTTGTGTGATAACCACANCCCGCGCCTGTTCAACCGGCGAGGCATCATCCTGCAGACGGTTACCCCNCCAGTCAAAATTGTTTCGACTTGCACTNGCCGGATTACTAAAGGTCAAGCTGGTTTCCTGCAAATCGAAGGCAATCTCCTGNCTTTCTGCCGTTTTGAAGGCAATCAGCCGAACCGTCTTCCTGCCATCCAGAACTTTGGTAGCGGCTGTAACGGGAACAGTAGCCTGATAGCGNGAGGAGCCGAACGGCACATCGTAAGGCATGGGACTGACCAGCTGCAAATCCAGTTTAACCAACTTAAAAGGATCGATACCAGGTTCAGTTTCAGTGATTTCAGAAACAGCCAGCCAGAGTTGTTCGGGTTGAATTTGGCTAAGGATGAAGCTNCTNCTGAAGTCACCACCAAATCCTCCTCCCAAGCCACCNCCNAATCCTCCTCCTAAATCACCACCTAGATCACCTCCCAAGACTGCCCAGTCCGGACGATCATCCAGTTCCTGTTCTCCTTGTGAGGACAGGGTATCGTCAATCTGGGAGAAATCCAGCAAGGCAACCTCAACACCAGATTCAGCATCAAAATTAAGAGTGAACTCTTCTCCAGCTGTAACTTGCCCTTCAATAATGGAAACATTACCGATACTCATACTGGCAAACTGTGCCGCTTTCTGCTGGAAACCGAAGGAGGGGGCAACGGGTGCGGTCAAAGAGACGCCGAAACTGAAATCGAAAGTGCTGAAATTACCAAAATCGTCACTGACGGTGATATCCAGCGAATTGAGACCAACGGCTAAATCCAATGGTCGTTCCAAAGCACCTAACTCTAACGGATCTTCCAACGCTCCTAACTCCAATTGCAAACGGCCATACAGGATAACCTCACCCGTCTGGCGACTGAAACGATTACCACTGTCGGGTGTAAACAGATCCTGGTAAACTACCCCATTTATCTCTACACTCATATCCGAAAAGTTAACCCCACTGTCCGAATCCAATACCTGAAACTTGATGGCCATAAAACTGGTACTGCTTATCTCCTGCCCCGGTAGTGGAAACTGCGGCCTGATTAATGGCGCTGTCGTATCATCTCCTCCAATATTTATACTGAAGTTGACTTCACGGATACTCTGATTCCCCGCCAGATCAACCGCTTTTACCACTGCCTTATACTTCCCATTGGATAATGCCGCTTCCAGTTTGGCCGTCAACTTGCCGGAGATAACATCATATTCCTGGCTAAGCGCCAGATTGTTGTCAGGCGAAGCGGTATCCAACAGTTCCATACTCACCTGATCAATATCATCCGCTTTAATCAACGCTGTCAACTCAACTGATGCAGAGGACAAAATTTCCCCTTCTCCCGGTAACATCTCTTCTATTATCGGCGCCGTATAGTCCACTACAAATTGACCCGAATTGTACACTGTCTGATTTCCCGCATGATCTGAGGCCTGGACACGGAAAAAGTGACTCCCTTCTTCCAACGACACTAGTTCCGCCGAGTTGGAAGCCGGCACATAGGACACCTGACCGCTTTCACTATTATAGACAAATTCCGATAACTCTCGGTTACCATCCAGCACAAACCGGATACTGGAACGATCAATTCCACTGCCTCCCGGATTATCCGACAAACCAGCTGTCATCTCCACTAAACGCGATTTCACCCGGCTCGACGGGGCAGGAACAGGATTNCCTATCAACGGTGCACGCACATCCACCAGCAACTTCCCTAATTCCGACTCAGAACTGATGTTACCNGCCAAATCCGTAGCAACCCCTGAAAACTGGTTCTCNCCCTCGATTAAACTGANTTCGTCCTGGATGAACCTGCCATTCTCATCTGANATCACCANTCCCACCGGTTTACCATTGATATACAGGCTTACTTTGGATCCCGCTTCAGCCTGGCCGCTGAGGGTAATCTTGTATTGATTTACTACCGACGCTACGGCATCAAATACTGGCCTCTCTGTCTTCGTATCTACCAGAAAACTGGAATTGGCCGTCTGCTGGTTGCCTGACTTATCACGGGCATAGATAGTCAATAAATGTTCTCCTTCAGTCAGGTTCTGCGGNACATAGGCTATATCCCCTATGTCCCCAGTTTTTTCTACCTCAAGCCCTTCNTGCATTCGGGCCAGGAACTTACGTGAACTGACTTCCTCTCCATCCAGCCTTATCTGCACTTCCGACAGGCCGCTTTCAACATCGTAGGCCGCTCCACGCAAGGTAAAATCTGCTTCCTGCAGACGCTGACCGTTGATTATCTCTCCCGACTTGGGTGATAGGCCGGTGATTACCGGCACAGTTTCATCTTCAAGATCAGATTCCAGGAGGAAGGTCGATTCCACTTTTGACAGGTTACCCAATTGATCGGCCACTTCCAAGCTAATGGTATGCGACGCATCAGCGGTTAAAGGGGCTGCCAGAGTATAGCTTAACTGGCCGGAAACTTTATCGTAACCGTATTCGGCAACTTCCACTCCATCCAACAACAGTTTAATGGAACCGGTGTCAATACCGCTGACCGTGGAGGAAACAATAGTGGAATCCTTGACAACGGCACGGATCTCCTGAGCTTGTAGCAAAACGGCACCATCAGCCGGCTGAAGTGATTCTATCAACGGTGGTTGCGTATCCAAGGAAAACAAACGGACAGGCGACGGTGCTCCTTTGATTCCGATGGCGTTGACAGTCACCATCACCACCTGGTTGTCACCTTCCACTAATGGCACATTGGCCAGGAAACTGCCGCTGTCAGCGTCAATCTTAGCCGTGGTCTTCAAATCGCCGTTGAGGTAGATCTCCACGCTACCACCACCAGGCAATTGGCTGATATCCAGCTGTTCACTAATCGTTGCCGGTGAAACCGACAGGAACTTTTTGGTCCCTTCCGTTTGCAGGCGGTTCAAGCTGGTCCCCTGATCTCCAAAAGCAGGAGGGGGTCCAATAACAGCAAATGAACGCTGATTGGATTGACTATTATTGTTACGGTCGGTAACCTTGACCAATAGCGTGTATTGACCCAGTTGCAGATCCACAGACGGATACGTGGTTAACAACGCACTGTTGATGTCACTACTGTCCACCATCAGATCCTGTATGGCCACTTCACCATCCGGACCGCTCAACTCAACTGATATCGGAGACACAGACAACTCAAAACCACTTTCCAGATCACGCACTTCAACTGCCAACTCCAGTCGCCGATCTCCAGTCAGCATTCCCTCACTATCAGGGGACAGGAAACTGATCTCCGGCGGCGTCTTGTCAGCCAGTGCACGGTTAATCTTGAACACAAAACTGCTCTCCGACTTCAATCCAGCCAGATCATAAGCCACCGCCTTGACAGTGTAGGAGACACCATCAATCAGGTCACGTACCGGTACCACTAACATGGTAACCGCTCTCTGGCCTTCACTACTTCGACGTTTTCCGCCTTCCAGCGAGACTTCGTTGGCACCTTCCAACAGAACCAGATCAACGAAGGCCAACCCACTGGAGTCAGATACCTGAACAGGTACGGGAGGTCGTACATTCCCAGTCTGATTCCCATCCACCGTCTCACCCAGACTGATGGATATCTCCGGTGGACGGGTGTCTACCACCAGTTCAACCGATCCTGAAGGACGACTGGGGTTACCTGCTTCATCAGTAGCCTTAGCTGTTAACTGGTATTTACCGTCAGCAACATCAGAAATGGTAGTTTCAAACGTACCGACCATCTCAAGCTGAACTTGGGCTGAGAACCTGACGGCACCAACCAAACTAATCTCCACCGTTGATTTGTGTTCAGCCCTGCCAATGATGACAACATTGACTCCCTTAACCTCTACGCTGGTCAGTTCCGGCGGAGCAGGGGCCGTCTTGTCTATCACTTCTATCCGGGTCGTGGTTACCGACTCATTGCCTGATACATCCTTGACCCGAAGTGATACAGCAGTTGACTTCTCTGCCGTGAAAGACAACTTCTTGTTTCTCTCAGCTGAAACAGCAAAATCCACTCCGTCACCATCATCGATATCCCAGGCATATTCAGTCACCTTGCCGCTGTTATCCGTCGACTGGCCTCCATCCAGAGTTACCTCTTCTCCCTGGTTGACCACCACTCTTGTCTTGTCTATTCTAGCTCGCGGCGGCGTTCGGTCCAATAAACGGATCACTAAATCCCCTTCTTGGGGATAACGCACCTGGTTGCCTGCCATATCTTCCGCACCGATATAATACGGGAAATCTATCGAGCCTCCACTTTCACTGACATTTATCCCAGCCGAGCGCAAGGCCGCCTTCGGATTCCTCGGCACCACAAATCTTGTCCGGTACGAATCACCTGCAACCGATGTTCCTTTTTCCTGGCCGGCAAAGACGAAGGTCACTGACTTTAATTTCCCATTATCCTTAACCGTAGCATTGAACTCCAATGCGTCTCCCGTTCCCGCCTCAANAACCGAGGAGGGGGCTTCTATTCGGGGCAACTGGTTATCTATCAACACTGGGCCTATGGTCACACTGTTCTCTATCACTCCGTCAGTAGCCTCGGCTGTAATCTCGTAACCTGTCCTGGAACCGGTTCCATAGCCCNAAGTATCCCAAGTAAAAAGCAATTCTCCCGTCTGCTTATCCATCNGTTTGTCCAATACGGTCCCGCCAACGGAAAATNTCACCTCCGCCGTCCCTTGGTTCGGCACTTCCAGATTGACGCTGATGGCTACGCTGCCACTACTGCCTTCTACCGACAGGTTACGNAATATTGGTCCTTGCCGTTTGATAACCACCAGTTGGGTGGAGACATTGACCNTGTATTGTTCCTGCAGTCTNCNATTCCTGACCGNTGAANGTNAATNCGTATTGACCGGCCTGACCNGGATTCGGCGTCCANGAAAACGCTCCANTTTCAGCATCAAAAACTGCCCCTTCTNGCTGGTCGCTGATACTGACAACCAGCTGATCTTTGTTAGGATCCGTAAACACTAAACNAAACGATATCTCGTCTCCCTCTACTCCATTGTAAATGGAATCTATGGCTTCAACTTCTGGTCGCAGGTTGAGCANCGACCACGTTCAACTCAACTTCTGTTTTAGCCCGGGCCCCTTCACTGTCCACAACCAACANCNTCAACGCATAAGTNCCNGCANNTCCCAATTNCGGNTCTATCAGCAGGCTGGAACCGGCTACCGTCACCAGACCTTNCGGATATTTCCCCCTNANCTTATAGACCAGTGGTTCCTCCGCATTGTCCGGGTCCACTGCCAGTAGCTCAACAGCTATACTCTCTTCTTCCACTACCTGTGCCGGCATCTCTATGGCACTGAACTCCGGATCTCGATTGACATTGTCTACCACTACCTGAAATGGCGCTTCCGCTTCCTCTCCTGTGCTGTCAACTGCCAAAATCTTGAAATCGTAGGCTTCCAAGGCTCCAGAATCAAAATCCGTCTGCCACCTGAATGTCCCTTTGCCCCGGCCACTGGAAATCAGTTCCGCTCCTTCTACCGGACTCACCAACTTCAGCTCCACCTTCTCATCCGGATTCTCCAACAGATCAGGATCAACAAATTCCAATGTAAACTGTACCGCCTCACTTTCTTTAACACTCAGAGTCTTCAATTCACTAACCAACCTGGGTATACGGTTGGTATTTGTCACCATGATATTGAAAATATGGCTATTCAACCCCTCTTTGAAAGTTGCTTTCGGATCCAAGGCACTGACTGTTACTTCCAAAGCCTGGCCTGTAGCTGCCGCAAAGGACGGCCTCCATTCTAGCTGTGCCACACCCGGACCAACATCATTCAGCTCCGCTCCCAATGGCAAACCGCTAATTTGAAACTTTATCTCGTCTTCATCGACATCCAGAGCCTTAAAATCTATCAGTAGTGTCTCCCCCTCTTTCACCTGCTGATCACTTACCTTGTTCATCTGA
>PBXZ01000136.1:0-46720 GCA_002729415.1 Candidatus Poribacteria bacterium
AACTGACTCGATGTATAGAAACAAACTATTGATTTTGATGATGGATCCTCCGGCCTAATTTACTCAGGATCCGCCGTTAACCCAATATCGCGTAGCCCAAAGGCATCCTTATCGTGCCCGGAGGTCCAAGAGTGGCCCGTAAATGGCCCGCTCACTCATTTTGCATTTCCCGCGCTGAGATCAGAATCTCTTGTAACTCTCTCATTTAGAGAGTGGTGGGCAGGGAAGGATTCGAACCTTCGAAGGCGTAAGCCAGCAGATTTACAGTCTGCCCCGTTCGACCACTTCGGCACCTACCCAATTCCCCATAAAGTGAGGAGAAGGGAGGCTTCGTCTCGCTGACATTGCCGCTTCAAGTTGCCGATCACCAATCTTACCTGAATCTAGAAGCATCGATATATTCCATTCGAAGTGAGCCCGGCGAGGAATCAACTCGTGCAGATCTTTCGGGGGGGCGAGCGCGAGGGAGTTCAGAGGCCAAGCAGCGAATTGAGAGCTCATCGGCCCTCCCGAACCGTTCAAATCTTGGCCCGAGACCAGTGCCTTCGATCGCCGAGCTGGGGTTACCGTTTACGTTACCTCTTTGGATGGAAACGGCGTATTCCGGGACGTTTCGGCGCGTTGCGCTTTGTGCGCGAAACGCCTAATCCTCAGACGATTAACAACGATTCGCAACATGCCGAAAACGTTGCTGTACGGTTTTCAAGACCGGTGCACCGACTACCGAATCATGGTCATCGCGCAGTGCGGATTTTAAGGGCGGTATTCGGGCGGGACCCAAAATCGACCGCCTCCTAGACTTGTCGCAACCTGTTGATAATCAATGGCGCGCCCGAGAGGAGTCGAACCCCTAACCTCCTGATCCGTAGTCAGGCGCTCTATCCAATTGAGCTACGGGCGCGCATGCCGAGAACGGCGAGGGCGGAAGGTAGGGAATTGAGGGGCGGTGTCAAGCGGGGTTGCCGGGGTGGAGAGGTCGCCGGTGGGGGGCGGGGATACGGAAGAAGCGGCCGTATTCCGCCCCTGCATCCACCCTGTTCATTTCCGACATTTCCCTTGATTTTCAGGGGTTGATCCCTAGGTTCGCCACCCGTTTGGGCCGGAGGCCGGGGCGGTTGCGGCGATGGTTGGAGCCCCGTTGTCGTCGCGGAAGAGGGGCAATTGTCGGAAGGCAAGCAAACCAACAACCAACCTTAACTACAGAAAATGAGTAACGAAGCCGTCGCGGACGCGCCGGTCAATGCTGAGCTCGAGGCATTGATCGATTCGAAGTTTCGCGAGTTCAGAGAGGGTTCCATTGTGAACGGAACAGTCCTCGACATCCGCCCCCAGGTCGTGATTGTCGATATCGGATACAAGTCGGAGGGCGTCATACCCGCCTCCGAGTTCGAGGACGATGAAATTGAGGAAGGGGACGAAGTGGAAGTCCTCCTGGAGCGCCTCGAGAACGATGAGGGCATGGTTGTCCTCTCGAAGGAAAAGGCTGCCCACAAGCAGAACTGGGACAAGATCGTCAAGGTGTTTGAAGACGGCGGCCTGGTGAAGGGCAAGGTCAAGAGCGTGGTGAAAGGCGGCCTGATGGTGAACGTCGGGGTGGAGGCCTTCCTCCCCGGTTCGCGGGTCGACATCATCCCGCCCAAGGACCTCAACGAATTTCTGGGCAACATCTACGAGTTCAAGATCGTCAAGGTCAACGACGAGCGGAAGAACATCGTGCTGAGCCGCCGCGAGGTGATCGAGGCCGAGCGTTCCGAGCGCCGTCAGCTCTTCCTGCAGACCGTCAAGGTCGGCGACAAGGTCAGCGGACAGGTGAAGAACCTGACCGACTTTGGCGCCTTTGTCGACCTCGAGGGCATGGACGGTCTCCTGCACATCACGGACATGAGCTGGGGTCGCATCAATCATCCCAGCGAGATGCTGCGCATCGGCCAGGAGGTCGAGGTGCAGATCCTCGACGTGGACCGCGAGAAGGAGCGCGTCTCCCTTGGTCTCAAGCAGATGGCCGATAACCCATGGGAGGACATCGAGGGCAAGTTCCCGATTGGTTCCAATGTAAAGGGACGGATCACCAAGCTGCTGCCCTACGGGGCTTTCGTGGAACTGGAGCGCGGGGTGGAAGGCCTTGTGCACGTCTCCGAACTCTCCTGGGTCAAGCGAATCACGCGCCCCAGCGATGTCCTGGAACTGGACATGGAAATCGAAGCGGTGGTGCTGGGAATCAGCATCGAGGAGCAGAAGATTTCTCTCGGAGTGCGTCAACTGGAGCCCAATCCGTGGGACGAGATCGAAGGACGCTACCCGGTGGGAACGAAGATCAACGGTGTGGTGCGCAACCTCACGGCCTACGGCGCTTTCGTGGGACTGGAGGAAGGTATCGACGGCATGATCCACGTCTCCGATCTCAGCTGGACCCGCAAGATCAATCACCCGAGCGAAATCCTCAAGAAGAACGAGGAGGTCGAGGCCATCGTGCTCACCATCGACAAGGAGAACCAGCGGGTTTCGCTGGGAATCAAGCAACTCGATACCGACCCATGGGCCGACATCGACACGAAGTTCAAGGTGGGCGACATCGTCAAGGGGACGGTGGCCAAGATCGCGAGCTTCGGGGCCTTTGTCAGCCTGGACGGCGATATCGACGGCCTGATTCACATCTCCCAGCTGAGCGAGGAGCACGTCGAGCGCGTGAAGGATATCCTCAAGGTGGCTGACGAAGTGGAGGCCCGCGTGATCAAGGTCGACAAGATTGAGCGCCGCATCGGCCTTTCAATCAAGGCGGTGGAATACAGCGAGGAGCAACTCCAGAAGGAGTCCCAGAGCTTCGAGACGCTGCGTCCCTCCAGCGACCTGGTGGGCCTGGAGCAGGCCTTCAACCTCGCGGCGGCCGCCACTGGCCCGGAAGAGGAAGAGTGGAGCCCGAGCGCGGAACCCGAGACACCCTCCGAGAAGGAAGAGAAGAGCGAGTAAGCGATTGCCCGATTGCTTCCGTAACCGCTTTACACGCTCCGGGGTTTTCCCCGGGGCGTTTTTCTTGGGAGTTCCTTGCGGACGGAAACCGGGAGATTCCGGATGAATGCTGCCCGCTGACGGGCGGCATGGCAGGGAGACGGGAGACGTTCCTAACCGTTGTCCCCGGTCTTGGGCTTCTTGGCCCGGCGCACGGCGCCGAAGCGCTTCTGAAACTTGTCGATGCGTCCCTCGGTGTCGACGAACTGCTTCTGTCCTGTGAAGAACGGATGGGAGTCGGCGGTGACACCTATCGAGATCACGTAGTGGTCCACCCCATCGACCTTTTCGACGCGATCCGATTTGGCGGTCGACTGCGTGACGTACTGTTTCCCGGTACTCATATCCTGGAAGATNACCGGGTGGTATTTGGGGTGGAGATCCGCTTTCATGGGAATCAGCCGCGTGAGGCGGGCGGGGAGAATGCGCGATCTCCCGGAGGTGTCAAGAAATTGAGCCCGTCATTGGCGCTTTTGTTCGGGTTGGATGACGAGCAGACGTGGCCCCGCTCCCGATCTGGTGGTGCGGATGAGGACGGTGTCGCTTCCGCCGCTCAGATCGAAGACGATGGTCTCGGATCCTTGCAGCACGGTGGGGGGAAGCGGAATGTCGAAGGCGCCACCGGAGGGCGCCCCCCTGACGGCGCCAATCATCTTTCCGCCGTAACTGACGCGGATCGTACTTCGCGTTCCGCCATGTGGGGCGGTGATCAGACGAAGGACGACCTGCTGGTTCGCGGCAACCTTTGGAGCCGGTCCAAAGCGGCGGAACTGCAGGCGCAGTGATCCTTCACTGGTGGACAGGGAATCGACCGGGTAGTAGCCGCGCTCCTGGGCTTTGGAGGTGGTGAGCTTCTTGGAGCGGAATTCCTCCCAGGTGAGCGGAGTGTGGTAGACGATCCCCCTTGAGGTGTTCCTGAATAGCAGACCTCTCACATACTCCAGATCGGCGTTGGAGAGGGCGCCAAGAGGCACCTCGAATTCGCGGCCCTTCCTGTCCTTGAGGTAGAGTGTGTTCGGATTCGACCACTGGTANTCGGCCGTAAATGTCCGCCCGTCCGTGTAGTGCCAGACGCGCGATTGTCCCGCCTCCAGGGGCAGGGAGGCGAGCAGCATCAAGAAGAGGAGAGCGCGGGTCAAGGGTGTCACTATCGTGTCCCGGGCAGGATCAATCAAGGGTGCCGCTGACTGAAGTGATCGTATCCATGAAATTGTTGGCCCAATTGTAGACGAAGTGGCGCCAGGTCAGTTCGGGCGAGGCCAGGCACAGGAGGGCGGAGAGCAGGAGCACATTGGAGAGGTAAATGAGGGAGAGNGAGAAGAAAGTGCCGTTTTCCTTCAGGTCGGGTTGATCGCGCGGGATGATCCAGAGGGTCCAGAGCAGGTGGAAACTCCAGGTGGCGCCCATCATGGCGAACAGGATTTTCTCGTGATGAGGGAGGGATCCGAGGAGGCCGATAATGGTCATGAGAATGAAGATCACCACGGACCAGAAGGGAATGAAGTAGGGGGAGAGTGCGATGAGAATGTTGGATTTGTTGGTGACGATGTGACCTCCNTCCAGANTGACACGGAAACCGCTCACGCGACCGAGGCAGGCGTAAACGAAGATGACGTGGGTTAGTTCGTGTCCCAGGACGTAGAGGTAGAGGAAGCCCGGTTGAAAGAGCCGGGTGAAAAACCAGCCCACGTTGAGGATGAAGCCGACCGAAAAATAGAGGAAGGCATTGGTGCGCCAGAACTGCTGCCAGAAGGAAAGGTTGTTGCCGACATCACCCAGGGCGTGGAGGTGGGGATTGAAGAGGGTGATGGTGGTGATGAAACAGAGGGGGAGGAGGGCAAGACCAGCCAGGATGCGGAGGGAGCGGGTGGACCAGCCCAGTTGCTCCTGGGCATAATGGGAATCCGCGATGGCAGATTGCACGGAGGTGAGCCCCCGGCGGCGCCACGAACGCTGGTTCGCACGTTGGCGGGCCCGCCGATCGGCTTCGCGCAGGGCCTCGCGCAGGGTGGGACGCCGGACACGGCGATTCTCGCCCGTCCGCCGAAGATGNAGNTGTTTTCGACCTCTTGCCACGCAGNGAGTGANATAGTNGATATTTCGGAAAAGTTAAAGANTTTTGGTGGAGNTTAAAGTGGGNNNCCGGGGAANTCCGGGANGTGGAGATCNCTTGANGGGAGGNGCAAGGGNTTGNGGNGGCATATTCCTGCCGCGGCCAGGCGGNNAGGTTATTCTCCTCNCGGTGAGGAGAGATGGNGAGGGAGGGGAGCCATCAAGGNGNGGACATTCAGTNCGATTTNGTTGACGCGAGNGCCCNGGGGGNTAGGAGTGGGGAGAAANCCTNCTCCTNTCCCCATGACGNCNCNCNCNCTGATTTCCGGTCTNNCGCTCACCCTTGTGCTCTCCCTGATGCTCNCCGGCGGNGCAACNGCGCAGGTGCGCGGCAGCACGGTGNTGACTCTCTCGGANGCTCCCGNCGTCAACATNCTGANNGTNACNCTTTCCGCNGTTGGNATNGANGANNAGCANGACAGTNACTCTCAGNGGAACGGTGGANGCCANCCTNGNGATCGANCCTGCGACGGACCAGGTCTCGNAGTTCACCCTGANATCGGGNGACNTNACNGCGACCGACATGGACTTTTCCCTGCTCGGGGGGTTGATNGCNGANGTNTCGNTCAGTGNCATCNAGGNCACNNTCNNNACCTCTNCGGAAGGNCTGGTTGANNCCGNNACNGGTCAGTTCNNCGGNGCCCNGCANCAGNTTACCCTCAACCAGGGNNCCATNAGNGGGANNTCGATCGNTGGAGCGGTGGATGAGAACTTCTCGCAGAACCCCGTCTCCGGNGCAGGNTCCGGGACCGGNACGGTCGCAATCACGCGGACGGCGACAGAGGGAAACATCGTGACCTACGATATCCTGGTGGTGCTGCCCCTGGANTTCAGCAANCCTCTCCAGGANGGAGTTGANGTGCTGGTGGANGCGACGATCCAGNTGGAAGGATCCATCGAAGTTCCGCTCGACCCCTANCTGGGGTGGACGGAGATGAATGGNATTNCGGANGCNCCGTTTGAAGGGGACCACGATGGTGACGGAATCCCCAACGGATTGCTCTGGGCGCTTGGTTACAGCGCGAANGATCGCCCNGAGCTNTTCANTCCCGACCTGTTNNTNCCCGGNCAGGTGGATCTCNTGATCGATCCGGGCCCNGATGGNACCCGGGCGCCCATCATCGTGGAGGGGAGTTACGACCTGGAGGAGTGGATGCTGCTCGATCCCTTTCANATCTGGGGATTCGAGAACCCGGTGCCCGCCGGNGAANTNTGGCCCATAGTGCTNACTCTCTCGGGAGACCGGAGTTTTACCCGCCTCCGGGTTGTGAAGCCNTGAATGAGGNAGGGGAGANGCCTGGCAGGNTAGTGGCCGGGNTCCGGNTNAGNCAGACNTCAGGCCCTGCCGACNTAGCTGCCGTCCTCGGTGTTGATCTTCAGGACGTCATCCGGTTTGACGAAGAGAGGAACCTGCACCGTCACCCCGGTCTCAAGAGTGGCAGGCTTGGTGGGGTTGTTGGCGGTGTCGCCCTTGATGCCCTCGGAGGATTCAGTGACCTTCAACTCCACCACGGGGGGAAGACTGACGGTTACCGCGTTGCCTTCAATGAAGAGGACTTCCACTTCCTGGCCTTCCTTCAGCAAGTTCCTGCAGTCCTCAACGAGGCTCTCATCGAGGGTGATGGTCTCGTAGGATTCGAGATTCATGAAGTGGGTGCCGGCGGGATCGGAATAGGAGTACTCCAGCTTCTGGCGCTGGGTTTCCACGATATCGACCTTTTCGGAGGACGAGAAGCGGATGGTTTTCTTGTTGCCGGAATTGAAGGAGCGGATGGTGGCGGCAATGAGGGCGTTGCCCTTGCCGGGGGTGCGGTGCTCGATGTGAAGCACCACGCCCATGTCCCCTTCATACCTGATGCACTGCCCCTTGTTCAGTTTGGTTGCGACGACTGCCATTGGTCTGGAATTGGTGGAATCCGCTTCGGGGTGGCCGGAAGCGCGGGCGGTTTACCCTCCGTGAAGCGAGAGAGCACGAAGAATCTTCGGGATTTTCCCCTGGAGAGATCCAGCCCGGGGCGGGGTTCTTTTCAGTCGGTTTGCGGTTAATTCTCGCATTGCAGGCTACGATCCACGGGTTTATCCGATTCCTGCTATCGATAGTCTTCCCCGTTCGCGCTGGCCTGACAGGATTTCACGAAGGCGGCGAGCTCGCGTTTCATCCTGGCTGCCACTTCAGGGTTGCGGTCAGCAATGTTCCTGGTCTCGGAGGGATCCGTGAGAAGGTCATAGAGTTCGAACTCGGCCACGGGCACCTTGCCGTTGTCCGATCGGTGGCGTTTCAGGCCGCCGTTGTTGTGGACGAGCTTGTGGCGGTCGTTCACCAGGGTGCGGTCCCTGCCGAAGCGGAAGCCGATGGCGTTCCCGCGTTTCTGCTGCGTTCCCCTGAGGATCGGGAACAGGTCGATACCGTCGTAGGGGCGCTTGGCGAGGGGTAGATCCAGGAGGGCGGAGATGGTGGGGAAGTAATCGCTGCTCACACAGGGAGTGGCGACCTTGCGGGGTTGGAGGGTGCCGGGCCACTCGATCACCGCCGGAACGCGCACCCCGCCTTCGTAGAGACTGCGCTTGCGTCCGCGGAACTTGCCGGCCGTACCCTGTGAATGTGCCCGCGGTCCCGGGTTGCCTTCCGGGCCGTTGTCACTGGCGAAGCAGAGCATGGTGTCCTGCTCGATCTTCAGAGTGCGTAAGTGCGCACGGAGTCTGCCCATCTGGGCGTCAAGGGCGGTGATGCAACTGAAATAATGCTGCTCGTTGTCGGGCAGATCACCGTAGTGTGCCTTCATGTATTCTGGATGCCCCACCACCGGGAGATGCGGAGCATGGAACCAGATCACCGCAAAGAATGGCTTTTTCTCACGGACGGCCTGGGCGATAAATGGAAGCGCCTTGTCCATCACCATTCTGGAGGTACAGCCGGAGAGCGGCTTTGCGAGGGGCTTGCCGTTGTGCCAGAAGAGGGCCCGCAGGTCACCCTTTCGCGCTGCGGCGCAATGGGCATTCTCTGGATCGTAGGGGTCGTAGGTGGCGATTGAGAATTCACTGGTGAACCACTCGCCGAATCCTGCCATGCCGGGGGTCATGAAATTCTTTTTCGGGTTGCGTCCTGCTCCCTTGCCGCTGAACCCGGGACTGAGGGTGCCGAGGTGCCACTTTCCGAAGTGACCGGTGGCATAGCCTTTCCCAGACAGGAGTTCCGCAAGGCTGATTTCTTCCTTCCTGAGATGGCCGGTGTTGGCGGTGGGGACGCCGTAGCGGAAGGGATTGCGTCCGGTGAGACAACTCCCGCGGGTGGGGGAGCAGACCGGAGCCCCCGCGTAATAGCGGGAGAGTGTTACACCGGACCCGGCCATGGCATCGAGGTGCGGCGTTACAATCTTCGGGTGGCCATTGAAGCCGGTGTCTCCCCAGCCGAGGTCGTCGGCCATGCACAGGATGAAGTTCGGTTTCTGACCGGAATCCGCGAAGGAGGGGAGGGCGAGGGCAAGGGTGAGGGCGACAAGAAGAGGAAGGGAACGGCAGTTCATGACGCTTGTGTTTTGTGCTGACAGGGTTGAGAAGGAGGGTGCCTTGTGGCCCGGTTTCTTACGACATGAATCGTCTGGTTTCTTTGCTTGCCCTGACTGTGACGGGATTCGGCATGGCCTGGGCTGGGGACTGGCCGCAGTGGCTGGGTGAAAACCGGGATGGGACCTGGCAGGAGGAGGGAGTTCTCGAGCGGTTGCCGGAGGAGGGGCCGAAAGTCCTCTGGCGCACGCCGGTGGCGCATGGGTATTCCGGTCCGGCGGTGGCGAAGGGGCGGGTCTATGTGATGGACCTGGTGGTTGAGAAAGGGAAGGTCATCAATGATGCGGGTGCACAGGTAAAGCTGACGGGCATGGAACGGATCCGGTGTCATGATGCCGCGAGCGGGAAGCTGCTCTGGACCCACAGTGAACGGCGGGATTATGAAGTGTCCTATCCCGGAGGTCCGCGTGCTACTCCGACGGTGGATGGCGGGCAGGTCTTCGCCCTGGGTGTGATGGGACATCTCACCTGTCTCACCACTGAAGGAGCGTTGCAGTGGAAGAGAGACTTCGGGAAGGACTATGGTGCACGCGTGCCGATGTGGGGACACTCTGCTCCGCCGCTGGTCTACCGGGATATGGTGATCTGCATGGTGGGCGGCGAGGGGTCCCTCGTGGTGGCCTTCGACCGGAAGACGGGAGAGGAACGCTGGCGGTCACTCACCGCCCGTCATTGCGGGTATTGTCCTCCCCAGATCGTTGAGCATGCGGGCGTCAAGCAACTCATCACCTGGCACCCTGAAGGGGTGAGCGGACACAATCCCGATACCGGACAGGTGTATTGGACCGCGCCGATCAGGCCCACCAACGGCTCATCCATCGCGATGCCGCGCAAGCTCGGCAACAAGCTGTTTGCCAGCGGTTATAATCGTGTCGGTGGAATGATCGAGCTGGGCGCTGGAAAGCCCTCCGCCAGGATCGTCTGGAGAAGTGGACCAAAAGAGGGGGTGTATCCCGTCAACAGCACTCCCTATCTGCTCGATGGCATGATCTATGCCGTGGACGTTGATCGCAGTGCCCTGATGGGCGTGGCGATGGATTCCGGGAAACGGCTGTGGGAGACCCGTGCTCCCTGTCTCGCCCCGGAGCTTGCAGGCCGGCAGCGTGCGCCACGCTATGGGACCGCTTTTCTCGTCTACCATCCCGGCAACCGGCAGTTCTGGATTCTGGGGGAGATGGGTGACCTGATCATCGCGGAGCTTTCGCCCCGGGGCTATAGAGAGGTGAGCCGGACCCATGTCCTGACCCCCACCAGCACCTCCGGATCGCGTAAGGTCCTGTGGAGTCATCCTGCCTTTGCCATGCGCTCGGTGTTCCTGAGAAACGACAAGGAGATGATCAGGATCGACCTTTCGGAGTGAGAGAACCGGGATTTGGGGATTGGAGATTGTGAATCCTGATATATCACGGTGCTGTCAATCGTAAGGCGATAGCCTCATATCAACATGAATACGAAACTTATCATCACCCTGCTGACCCCTCTGTTCCTGTCCCTGCCATCTCTGGCGGACCAGAAGAGTGGGTTGAAAGACCTCTTCAACGGGAAGGACCTGACCGGATTCACCCAGCGCAACGGCACCGCCACCTACGAGGTTGTCGATGGAACGATTCTGGGAACCACTGCCAAGGGAAGTCCGAATTCCTTCCTCTGCACCGACAGGAAGTACGGCAACTTTGAACTCACCTTCGAGGTCAAGTGTCACAACAACCTGAATTCAGGCGTGCAGATTCGCTCCCAGACCAAGAACGACGATCCGAAGGAGCGGGTGAACGGACCGCAGGTCGAGATCGAGGCCAGTGGTGCCAAGGGCGCGGAGGCGGGATATGTCTACGGGGAAGCCTGTTACGGGTGGATGACGCCAAAAGACAAGCTCAAGCCGCACAAGCATTTCAAGGATGGAGCGTGGAACAAGTACCGGGTGCTTGCCAAGGGACCCCGCATCCAGGTGTGGATCAATGGTGAGCAGGTCTCCGACCTGGTGCATGAGAAGGCCTACAAGAGCCATCCGAGTGGATTTATCGGCCTGCAGGTGCACGGCGTGGGGAATCGTGGACCCTTTACCGTGGCTTGGCGGAACCTGAAGATCCGCGAGTTGAAGTAGCTTTCATCGGGGAAGAATTCTCTTCAGGGGGAGGGGCAATTCGTCTCTCCCCCGGGGGTGCCGGATTCCCCGGACTTGAGCCGAGGTGATCCTGATGGGATGGCGACATCCCGGGGGGGGTGTAGCCACCCGGATTCCAGATAATTTTGTTCAGGAAAAAAGATGAGTGACCAATCCTTGGGGAACTATCGCTCCCTGCACGGGCTGCCGAGCCTGGCGGGGGTAGCCGATCTTGCGGGAGCGGCCGGTCCCGGACTGGGGGTGCAGGAGTGCGTGGATCGCTTGAAGTGTTTTCATTACGCGTTGCAGCGCATCTGGCAGACGCTGCTCACCCGCATCGCCTGTGAGCCAATCTATGAGTTGAAGATGGGCTACAGTTATCACGCCTATCTGGCGGCGGAACACATTTCGCTTCTCCGCGACCGGGTGGCGGAGTTGCGGCATCCTCCCCTGGGACTGGCCAAGGTGCCGCATGAAAAGCTGGAGATTTTTTTCGATGAAATCCGGAACGCTCCGGACAGGGAAAGACTGCTGGCAGGCCTTTACCGGGTTGCCCTGCCGGCTCTGTGTGAGAGCATGCGGGCCTATCGGAAGGAGACCAATCCTCTTGCTGATGCGCCTGGACTGCGGGTTCTCCGGATGGTGCTGCCCGAGGTGGAAGCCATGGTTGCGTGGGGTGAGGAGGCTTGTGTCGCGCTTGAGAATTCAGATCCGGACGAGAGAGAGGATCACACGGAGTGGCTGGAGGAACTGCGGGGCTGGCTGGCGGCTTCGGGTGGACTGGCAGGAACGGAGGTGGAGGGGAACGCTCCACTCCCGCGCTACTCGGCTGACGAGTTTCTTTACAACAGCACGCCGCAGCGCGACGAACGGTTTCCGGATCCCTACAACATGGGAGTGCACGCCGAGGAGTTCCTCTACGACGAGTCCTTCGAGAGCCGGGACAAGATTTTCATGATGTTCTACAAGCGGATCCGCGAGATCGACGTCTCTGAGATGATGGCGTCCATTCTCTACGAGATAGTGACAGAGAGCGGGGATGAAGAAGCGGGTGGGCGCCCGTGGGGATTTTTCCGGGACATGACTCGGCAGCTCTGGGATGAAGCCCGGCACGCCATGATGGGAGAAGTGGGCTTTGCCCGGGCCGGCATCGACTGGCCGAGCAAGGTGATGATTAATTTCACCTGGTCGAAAGGACTGAACGAGCAACTCACTCCCCGGGAACGCCACGCCATCCTGTGGTTCATCGAGCAGGGGCTCATGTCCAGAACGGGCAAACGCCATGAGTGGGAGGTGGGAACCGATTCCGGGGACGAGTTCGCGCAGCTGATCCAGGACTTTGACTGGGCCGATGAAGTCCTGCATGCGCGAATTGGCCGCGATTGGTACGTGAAGGACTTTGAGACGGTGGCGGAGGCGGCTGACTACGGTAGCGCCTGCTGGGACAAGGTGGTGTCCGACTGGGAACAGTGGAAGAGGGAGGGCCTGACCGAGCACCGCAACTGGTGGCCTGACCTCTACCGGGAGGTGTGCAGGCACCGCGGGGAGGAACCCGATCCCCGTGTGCTGGCCTACGATCGGAGCTATGCCGAGACCCGCGCCGATTTACAGCGGATTGCGGCTTCGGGGTAGGCGGATTTCAACCTGCGCGAGGCAATAAAACCCGGGACTCAGGGAAGGAGGACGCCTTCCTCTATCATCTTGGCCTTGGACCAGCGGGGCCGGATGCGGGCGGGAGTTGGTTTGCCTGTCACGCGGTCGAACTCGTCCGGGGTGCGAAGCCTGGGAATCTGTTCCCGGGTGCGGAGACGCCATTGTTTGTATTCCACACGCAGGCGTTCAAGGGTGTCCTGGTGCACCGGGTCCCGGGCGAGATCATTGAGTTCGTGGGGATCGGTGGTGAGATCGTAGAGTTCTTCCCGGGGGCGGGGTGCCCTGAAGCAGGTTGACTGTACCTCAGGAAGCTTTTTCCCCGCGCGTAGTCGTTGCATCTCCCTGAAGGTGTCGCTGCGAGCTGCATCGGCTGGAGGTGTGGCGGGAAGATCGGAGTAGTGGTTGATGATGTACTTGTAGCGGCGGTCCCGTACCGCGCGCGAGCGATCCTCGTAGTCGTGCCAGTTCTTCTCAGCGAAGATGGCGTCGCGGATCTCGACGTCCTTCCCTTCCAGGAGCGCGGTGAAGTCCTTGCCCATGTAGTTGCGGCTCACCGGGAGGCCGCCCAGGGTCAGAATGGTGGTCGCCAGGTCGATCGTGCTGACCAGCTGATTACAGCGTGTGCCCGGCTTCACCACGGCGGGCCAACGGACGATGAGAGGAGTGCGAATGCCGCTGTCATAGAGAGTGGTCTTGTCGCGGGGAAAGGGACGGCCGTTGTCACTCAGGAATATCACGATGGTATTGTCCGCCGCCTTCTGCGCTTCCAGCTCATGGAGGACTGCTCCCACGAAGCGGTCGAGCCGGGTGATTTCGTCATAGTAGCGGGCATAGTCCTGACGTACGAGCGGAGTGTCGGGATGGTAGGGCGGCAGGACAACCTCGTCGGGGGAATGGGGCTGCTCCGAGATCCGTTCATCGTAGGGGCGGTGTGGATCGACTGCCGCAAGCCAGACGAGGAAGGGCTTGCCGGGATCCCGCTCGCGGAGAAGGCTCACCCAGTCGGCACATCCGCTCCTGGCGTCTCCGGTGGCGGTCTCCACGAAGTTCCCGCGGGCATCGGCTCCGGCATTGGCGGGGAGCTGGAATCCCGAGGTGTCCACTTCCCGCACCACCGTGAAACGTTCGCGCATGGCGTCACCGAGGTGCCACTTGCCTGCTGCCCCGACGAAGTAACCGGCCAGTTTGAGCCGCTGGGGGAAGATGATCTGAGAGGCGGGGATGGGCCAGTGCAGTTGCTCGGCATCGGTCTGGTGGGGATAGCGTCCGGTGAGAATGCTGGCGCGGCTGGGCGAGCAGGAGCTGATGGTCAGGAAGGCCTGATCGAAACACATTCCTTCCGCGGCCAGGCGATCGAGATTCGGGGTGTGCACCTTTTTGTTGCCGAAGGGGCCGAGGTCGTCCCAGGCCATGTCGTCGGCGAGAATGATCACGAAATTGGGGCGGTCGCTTTGCCTGGCGGGCAAATCCTGGGCGGGAAGAAAAGCCCCGGGAATCAGGGAGAGCGCGGTGAGGTGGAGAAAAGCGTTCATTGCGGGGAAAGGGGGCAGGCTCTGCAGATGGGGAAGGGTTGACTGGATTTCCTAGCCAGTCCCCCCGGGACAGGGAAGCCTGAAGCACCATTTTGCAGATTGGAAATCTGCCCGTCCCTGCCCTACGATCGCTTCCATGAATTCTTCACGACGACATTTTCTCGGTGGGGCTGCCCTGGCGGCTGGTGGATTTGCCCTGGGAACCGGGCGGTCCGGCGCCGCACCGGCCAGGATCGACACCCCCTTCAAGCATTCGGTGATGGGCTGGTGTTTCGGAGGGCGCGGGGTGAAGACCGGGCAACTGGCCGAATGGTGCGTCAAGCTGGGCATGCACGGGATGGAGGGTATTCCGCAGACGGCCTACAAGGAGGTGATGGACCTTGGCCTTGAAATTTCACTGGTGGGAAGTCACGGCTTTTCGCAGGGCCCCTGCAATCCCAGGCATACCGACATGGTCATCGAAAAACTGAAGGACGGCATCGAGCTGGCCAGCCGGATCAAGGCCAAGCGCGTGATCACCTTCACCGGCATGCGATACGAGGGCATGGACGATGAAAAGGCCGCCCAGCTTTGCGTGGACACATGGAAGAAGGTCGTTCCCCTGGCCGAGAAGAAGGGGATCACCATTTGCTTTGAGCATCTCAATTCCCGGGCTACGGAGGGAAAGATGACCGGCCACGCGGGCTACTTTGGCGACGACGTTGACTTCTGTGTCGATCTCATCAAGCGGGTGGGATCGGAGAACTTCAAGTTGCTCTTCGACATCTACCACGTGGAGATCATGAACGGCGATGTGATCCGGCGCATCCGGGAGTACAAGGATTACATCGGCCACTACCACACCGCCGGCAACCCGGGACGGGGCGAGATCGACGGAACGCAGGAGATCAACTATCCGCCCATCATCAGGGAGATCGTGAAGACCGGCTTCACCGACTTCATTGCCCAGGAATTCATTCCCACCTGGGAGGATCCCTTCAAGTCGCTCGAGCACGGAGTGAAGGTGTGCACGGTGAAGTAGAGGTGCGGGAGAGGGAACTGGTGATCGGCGGCTCATTCAGAGTGCGCGGATCGATCGGGTAGGAACTTCTCCGAACTCCATGCGGTCTTCTCCTTTGCCGACACGCGTTCCGATTGCCCATGGACGGGCACAAGTTCGCTACTTCCGCCAGCCGGTAGCCTCAATTCGTTCCAGTTCCGCGTCGAGGTCAGCTCCCTCGTAAAACGAGAGCCAACCGCGCAGGTGTTGCGTCTCGCCCGGGGCGCAGTCGGGGAACTTGGGATCTGAGTGCAGGCAGGGGCACTTCGCATTGGCCCACGGGCGATGGCAGGGATCCCAGGCGGTGATGATCCATCGCTTCCTGTCGTCGTCATGGACCGCGACATAGGGATTCCGGAGAAGCTTGTTGTCGTTGGTCTGGGCCGTGAATCCACGGGCACCCTTCAGCATGATGCAATTCTGGATGCGAAGTCCGGTGAGCTTCTCATCCGTTCCATTCTTCAACCACATTTTCATGTGCACCGCATCGCGAGTCGGAATGATTCTGGTTCCGAATTCAATTCCGTTGGGGAGTTTGCGCTGCATGTCGAAGGTCCCATCCTCGCGTCGATTCCATTCCAGGGGCTTCAGCTCGATTTTCTGCCTGGTCCAGATTGTCGGCACGTGCGTGTGCGCGAGGTAGGTGAGTCCGAGGTTGGACCAGATCGCTTCCGGGACGTCGGCCACCACGTAACTTTCGTCATCCCACGGAGCGAAGATGCTGACCTTGGTCTCGCGCTGCGGTTTGATCGCACCGTCGAGGAATCCGATACGCGGGTGGCGGCCACCGGGATAGGGAAGGACCAGGAGCGGGGCGTCGGCCACGCGCTTCGGTTTTGCATTCCGGTGGATCTTGAATCGCCCGAGTGCCTTGTCGATTTCGTCTCCCCTCTCCAAGCCGATGGCGGCCGCGATCTCAAGATGGTTGAAGTGATGGTGCCACACCATGTTCTGAAGCCAGTAGCGGAGTTCTTCCTCCGTTTTCGGAGGGCGGGCGTCGCGGTCTTCCACGAGGGCTGGTTTCTCAATCGCGATCTTCCCTTCCCCGAGCACGGTGCACGGAATGGCAGCCGCGAGGATCAGGGTGGAGAGTTTCATCCATCCATCCAAGCAAGGGCGATCATCCGATGTCGAGGAGGAAGGAGCTCAAAGCTGGTCCGCGAACGGTTCGACCAGGGAGTTGAGCAGGCTCCGGGTGTCCTCCAGGGTGAGTCTCTTCGAATTGGCGAAGTCCTTGTGAAAGACGCGTCGGGCCAGGTCGCGCACCGCCTCGGGGTCGGAGTAGGAAATGTTCAGCTCATAGCTGATCTGCAAACTGTGGGTGTCGAGGTTGGTGGCCCCCACCGTGGCCCAGCCGTCGCAGATGGTGGCCTTCATGTGGGTCATCCCGGGATAGCGGTAGACGATTGCGCCGGCCCGCAGAAGCACTCCGGCAGCCTGGTGGTTGGCGAAGTCCATGGTCTTCTCGATAGGGTCGTCGGGGAGGACCGGAATGATGACCCGCACGTCGACCCCTCGTCTGCAGGCCGCGATGAGGGCATCGAGAATCCGGTCACTGGTGATGTATTCGTTCTCGATCCAGACCCGGCTGCGGCTGGCCCGAATGGCTCTCAGGGTGGCTTCCAGTGGTTCCCGGCGTCCTTCCAGGAGATTGGTGCTCAGCACGCGGACGGGAAACGATCCCGGGGGAGGAGGTCCGGCTCGGGGGCTGACCCCGGGAGGTGTCCGCAGCAGGGAGAGGTCGCCAAGGGGATGGGCAAACCGCCACTTCTTGTCAAACTCGGGCTGGAGCTGATCCACCACTGGACCGCGCACGCGGACCATGAGATCGTGCCACTCGGAGTAATACTCGCGGCCGATATTGATTCCCCCGAGGAAGGCGGTGCGTCCATCAAAAACGAGCAGTTTGCAGTGATCCAGCACGGCCCAGGGATTCAGGATGCGGCGTAATTGGAGAGAGGAGTCGCGGCGCAGGTAGCGGGCCATGTCCGGGACTGCGCGAAATCCTGCGGGGGCCGGGGTGTGCGGCTCCAGGCTCGCCGAGACGGTGGTTCCAATGTCGTCGAGAAGAATCCGGGTGGGGACCGAGCGGCCATGTTTCTTCACCAGATCGGCGTAGTGCACGCTGATGTCGTCGTTGTCCCAGATGTAGAGCTGCAGGTCGATCGATTCACGGGCATTGCGCAGTTCCTCTTCAAGGGCGGGAAAGAACTCCGGCCCATCTACCAGCAGTTCCACCGTGCCGGGTGTGGGGGCGGGCAGCCCGAGGCGGGTCAGGCTGGCGGAAAACTCCCTGCTGCCGGGAATCCCGCTGGTGCGGGGTGGGGGATCGATCAGGAAAGGGATGTTCCCTCGCACCAGCTCCTCGGCCCGCTGTATCAACATCGCCAGTCCCAGTCTGGTCGAGGTGACCGGGCTCCGGACCTTGGAGAGGAGGCTGGCTCGTCCGNCCATGGCGCTCATCTGGACCGTGCTCACCAGGGGGCCGTTCACCTGGGNGTNTGGNCGGTTGNNACAGGACGAAANCAGNANGGNAAGAGTGAGNGCGAGCANAGTCGCNCGCCCGGACGGAACCATCNGATTCATCACTTCTTTGTTTCCGCNATACAGTANATNGATTTGTCGCCTCGCAGAACAATCGNTNCGNCGACCAGGGCNGCACTGGCGCTGAAGCTGTCGTCGAGTGCATTGAGGGCGAGGGNTTCGGGCTCCTTGCCGGCGGTGAAGACGAGNGTCTGGCCATCGAGAGAAGTGANGTAGATGCGNNCCGCGGCNGCGACGGGCGAGGCGTAGACATTGCGGATGCCCNTCAGGCGTGCCCGTTCATAGAGGGNTTCCCCCGNGGNGGCCNTGCGGCAGGTGAGGATGCCCTGGTAGTGGCGGTGGTAGTAAACCAGTCCGTNGTAGAGAAGAAGGGAGGGAACATAGGGNGTGTCGCGGCGTTTGATCCAGGCAACATTNCCGCNGCCGGTCAGNTCGCCGGCAGCACCATCCAGCCTGATCCCGAGGATNGCCTGTTTCTCGTAACTCGATCCACAGATGACGAGGCCNTCATGGGAGACGGGACCNGCCACCACATTGTGGGAGAGTCCTCCGCATTCCCAGAGNAGGTTGCCGTTGGCCAGATCGTAGCTGCGGATCCGGTTGGCGGCGGAGACCACCACCTGCACGGGGTCGGTGTGCGGGAGGATNTGGGGNGAAGACCAGGAGGTGGGTTCGTCGCGGTNCCTGCGCCAGCGCTGGTCGCCGGTTCTNGTGTCGAAGGCCACGATGAAGGAAGGGCCCTCGTGATCCCAGTTCACCACCAGGGTGTCGCCGTAGAGCGCGGGAGAGGCCCCTTCACCGTGNCCATGCTTGGTGTGCATGTCGCCCAGGTCCTTTTCCCAGAGCACATTTCCCTTCAGGTCGAGNGCGAACAGCCCGTTNGATCCGAAGAAGGCATAGATGCGCTCGCCGTCGGTGATGGGGGAAGNGGAGGCATAACTGCCNGTGTCGTGGCGGCTCTCGTGAGGAAGGCTGTTGCGGACAGTCTTCTNCCAGATGGTCNTGCCCGTGTCGCGGTCAAGGGCGGCCACCACGAATCTTGTCTTNCGCACCTTGAGGATATTGTTGTGGGCCCCGGGGCGCAGGCCCGCGGGAGGGTCGACCGGTTCGCCATGCGGGATGGCGGCGGTGAGATAGATGCGGTCCTGCCACACGATGGGCGAGGAATGTCCCGGGCCGGGNACGGGGACTTTCCACCGGATGTTGTTGTCTTCGCTCCACTCAGTCGGCGGGGATGCCNTGGTGGCCACCCCGGTATCCAGCGGNCCGCGCCACTGTCCCCAGTAGCGCTCATCGCGCGGTCCCTTGCCGGGCAGGGTGGCCGGNAGGAGGACGGCGAGGACCCANAGCAAGCGCATGGCTNATGTAAGCAGGGTGCNTCNGNGAGTGTCGAGGAAGTAAGGGGGNNGGCCCTTCAGGGTTTTTCCGGGGGGGCGACCTCTTCCTCATTNANCCCCAGAAGCAACCNGGCTTCCTGGNGTGGCCGTTCCCCGGNCCACCTGCGGGCGTCCTNCCGCATCTGGTTCAGGGCTTCGCGGTGNCTGCTCCTGGCTTCCTCGNTGTCGGCTTCAAAGGGAGCTTCAGGCCAGTCCCAGTTGTCGGTGCGGAAGGAGGGAATNGGGATGATGCGTTCNTGGTGACCGCTGTTGACGGCGTTGCCGAGCGGGTTGCGNGCCCAGGCGTAGCGNACCGCCACCGGTTTNGGGACGAGNGGGCTCCAGACCTTCAGCNTGCGTTCGTCCTTCTGNTCNCGACCCCGTTCGTCCCTGCCTTTCACCACGAACTCGGCGCGGGCGGGGACGAAGTGACGNTCNTCACCTGCGATGGNAAATCCTTCGAAAGGGCGGCCGTCATGGACNCGCACCATGCNGNTGAANNTCAGGACGATGTGGTCATCNACGACCTCNNCCTCTTCCAGGGNGGNGGGTTTCCAGCCGAGCTGCGATTGGCCNTANTGGGTGGCAAGGGCCCAGCGTGCCATGCGCTCNCCGTGCAGGACCTTNTTGTGGGGATGATACCAGGGGACCTGCTGATCGTAGGCNGGCATGAAGGAGACGTGNNCCAGTTCCCGGGCGGCCNTGAACTGNCCCTCGCGGATGAAAGGGGCGGCATCGACCATNCGGATCTCGAAGTTCTCGCGGGTNTGTGGCTGTCCGCCCGGGGTGAGTCCGATGATGCCAAAGGGCATNTCCTNGTCGCGAAAGNCNCNNCGCCAGTCNCGGATCATGGATTGCATGACCTTGGCNTAGAGGCGGGGNCGNGCGTTACCGAGGGCGTTGTTGTAGCCCTGATTGAAGATGGCNCCCTTGATGCTGGCNTTGCTGAAGNANGAGAGCATNCCGTTGAAGGAGGCNCCGGGNTTGTTNCGATCGGTGGCGGGNTCCTGGTCCGGTTCCGTGGGCTTNGGATTGGGNTTCTCNCCGCGGNNCACCCGGCGNTCGCTGTCCTTTTCCCAGCGTTCNATACGTGNCTTCAGGCTNGCTTCCGCATCATAGGCNGCAATCTTGCNNTCCCATTCGTCGGTGAGCCCCTTCGCNTCCGGGATGGTGGCCAGCATGGATCGTGAGGTCCAGGCCTCCGCGGTGGTTCCTCCCCACGAGTTGTCGATCAGGCCGATGGNNACNCCCGAGACGAGGTGGAGNCGNTTGCCGAAGATNTAGCCGATGGCACTGAAGCGTTCCACCGCCTTGGGAGTGCACTGGGACCAACTCCCCTTTTGCTCATGGCGGCGCTCCCAGGAGTTGAATTCATTGAGACGGTCCATGTCNCGGAAGNCGGAGGGGNNGGCCTCCTGCGGCACGGTGAGGAGGCGNATCATGGGATGGTTGGCGGAAGCCACCTCCATGTCTCCGTGGTAGACGTAGCTGATCACATCCTCCATGTTGCTCTGTCCCCCGCAGACCCAGANGTCTCCGANGAGAATGTTGTCANAGGTGATGGTGCTCTCCCCGCTCCGGATNGTCATGGCCCTGCCCTGGGTGCTGGCGGGCAGGGCTTCCAGNTCCANGAGCCAATGNCCCTGGTCATCCGCNTTCACGGTCAGNTCGCGNGTGGNGAATCTCACCTGCACGTTTTCCCCGGGCTGAGCGCTGCCCCACACGCGGATGGGTTTNNCGCGNTGGATGACCATGTGNTCNCCGAAGAAGTGAGCGACNGTNAGNTCGGCNNGGNNGAGGNANGNNAGNGNCAGGAAAAGNAGAGCGAGGGACGAGGCGAGCTGGCGTGTCATGGGAGAGCTATCGCATGCCCGGCCGGGAAGGGCAATGTCCGGGGGTGGCACGGTCCTCCCGGGTCCCTCCCCGGGGGCAGCTGGTGGATCTCCCTACACCTCCGCCAGTGGCGTGGCAGAGTCGCCGAAGCGGTCGAGCCGGATGCCGAACTTGTCCATCAGGCTCAGGAAGAGACTGCACATCTGGCGGTTGGGCTTGCCGCGGTAGTCGAGAATGCGCCCCCCCTGGAGCTTCCCCCCGCCACCCCCGAGGATGGTGACCGGGAGCTGGGTGGCATCGTGCCCGCCGATGAGCATGCTGGAGCTCATCATGATGATGGAATTGTCCAGGCAGGTGCGTTCGCCCTCCTGGATGGCGTCCAGCTTGCCTGCGATATAGGCGAACTGCCTGAAGAAGAAGTTATTGACCTTGAGCCAGTCCTCGTTGTCGCGGTGGGAGAGGAGGTGGTGGATCATGTAGTCCACACCGAGGTTGGGGAAACGCAGCGAGGAATGGTCATTGTTGAGCTTGAGGCTGCACACGCGGGTGGTATCGGTCTGGAAGGCCAGGACCATGATGTCACACATGAGCTTCATGTGTTCGCCGATGTCCTGGGGAATGCCGTCCGCCGGTCGCGGGATGGTGGGTTTGTCGAGGGTGGGCCGCCAGCCCTGGAGCTCGCCCCGCTGGCCGGCGTTCTCAATCCGCTGTTCCACCTCCCGCACCGAATTGAGATATTCGTCGAGCTTCTGTTGATCATGCGAGCTCACCCTGCGGCGGAGGTCTCCGGCTTCCTCCAGGATCGAGTCGAGGACGCTGCGGTCACCGGGATGTTCGCCGTGCTTGAAGAGACGGTCGAAGGCGAGCGCCGGATAGACTTCCAGCGGGGTGGGGGTAGTGGGAGAGCTCCACGAGATGTGGGAGCTGTAGATCATCGAGTAGTTCTTGTGGATCGACGGATTGGCCTTTTCGCAGCCGAGGACCAGACTGGGCACCCTGGAGGTGCGGCCGTAGCGCTGGGCGATGATCTGGTCGAAGCTGGTGCCTGACCTGATTTCGCCCCCCGGGGCCAGGGGCGCACCCGAGAGCAGGTTGCCCGTCATGGAACTGTGGATGTTCCCCTTGAGGGCTTCCGCGTTGAAGAGCCCGCGAATGAAGAGGAGTTTCTCACGGTGGGGAGTGAGGGGTTCGAGGACCCGGCCCAGTTTCATCTCCCGGCCCTCACCCTCCGCGTGGTATTCGGCCTTGTGGAAGCCGTTTCCGGCAAAGAGGACGCCCAGGCGCAGTGGGGCCTCCGCGCCCGGTTGCTTCGGTCCGGGCTTGTCAGCGAAGGCGGGCAGGGATTCAAGCCAGGGGAGGGCCATGCTCACGCCGAGGCCCCGCAGGACCGTGCGGCGGGAGAGCTCACGCTTGCATTGACGGTTCCGGTCCCGGCGAATCTTCATTGGGGGAAGCTTAGTGGAAGTTGCCTGTGCAGTGGAATGCAAAAAACGGATTGATGTGTGTGTTCCCGTCCGTCGTCCGGGACACCGGTCGGCAGCAGGAATGATGATGCTACTCTGGAGCACTCCGGATTTCGCGGAACTGCCTGCTGACTACGATGGTCTCTACTACGGTTCTCACCCGGTAGTCGTCCCCCTTGAGCCGGATCATCAGTTCGTCGAGGAGGGGTTCGTCCGAAAGTTGAACTTCGCGGCCGAGGGCATAGCCGAGGAGTTTGCGGCAGAAGTAGCGGACAAAGGTGTCACCGCGTTCCTCCAGCAGGTAGGTGCGCAGACCATCGAGTCCGCGAATGGCCGTTCCGTCGGGGAGGGTCGCGGAGGTGTCCCGGCCCTCCCGGGAGCGCCCGATGGTGTCGAAGGCTTCCAGGGCGAAGCCGTAAGGGTCGATGCGGGCGTGGCACTTGGCACAGGCGGGTTCGGAGCTGTGTTGCTGGATCAACTCGCGCGCAGTGAGGCCCGTTGGAACCTGGTCGGGCAGGGTGGGAACGTCCTTCGGCGGCTTGGGCAGTTTCTCGCCGAGAAGGGTTTCGGAGATCCAGTTTCCCCGCAGAATGGGACTGGTCCGGGAGGCGCCGGAGTGTTTGGCAAGAGTGCTGGCAAACCCGAGGATGCCGCCCCGGTTCAGTCCCCGGAGACCGCTGACGCGCTGCCAGCCTCCGGTGGGTGCGGGCAGACGGTAGAATTTTGCCAGCTCGGCGTCAGCGAAGGTGTGATCTGAATTGAGGAGGGAGAGAATGGACCGGTTGTTCTGGAAGAAGTCGGTGAAGAACCGGACGGCCTCCTCGTACATTTTTCCGCGGAGCTTCTCGAATTCCGGATAGAGTTTCTCGTTCTTCTCCTGGTGCTGGTCGAAGTCGCGGATATTGAGCCACTGGCAACCGAAGTGGATGGCGAGTCTCCGCGTGCCGTCGCCGTCAAGCATGCGCCGGGTTTCGCGGATCAGGACCTCGTCGCTGAACGTTTCGTTGCTGGCCACAGTCAGCAGGTGGATGTCGGGAGTGGAGGAGGCCAGGAAGTAGGAGAGGCGGGTGGCCATCTCCCAGTTGTTGATCGGCCCCTGCCTGGGTTCCAGGGAGGGTGTCTCGGTCTTGTAGAGGAAGGGGGCGGAGCTGAAGAGGCGGGCGAGGGTGAGGCGGCAGGCCTTCTCGTGGGAAAATTTCTCTGTCCTGAGACGGGCGTAGAGTGCCGGGACGGCCTGCAGTTCTTCGTCGGTGAGTGGCCTGCGATAGAGCGTGGAGGCTAATGTCGTGAGGGCCTCCAGATGGTGCTTTTCGGCTGACAGGAGTTGTTGATCGAATTCGGCGGCACCTTTGCGGATGGCCGGCTCCATTGGTTCGAACCTGGAGGGATCGGAGTCCTGGGTGGCAAACTGCCAGATCTGTTCGTAGGCGGTGACCAGCCGGTGGGGTTCGCGTTTCACGAAGCGGAGTCGCTCCCACAGCGTGTCGATTTTCTTCATCTCATTCCCGTCCAGCATGAGGCGCTCAAGGTGTTCGTCTTCGCGGTGATAGAGGAGCAGGGTCACCACCTCGTCAGCAGGCACGATCCGTGCGTAACACATGGCGGCCGGGAAGAGGTTGCGGTATTCGTCCAGGGCCCTCTTCATGTTCTCGAGGGACTCGGGGCCGGACCGCACCACGAGGGGCAGGGAGGGATCGAGGGTGGCGGTATCCTGCCGGGGAGCGGGACCAGGGCCGCCCTGCAGCTGAACGACGGTCTTCTCTCCGCCGGAGGGGTCGATGGTTCCGCGAGTCACGAATTCCGCACCGGTGACGAGGGACGGGGGAAGCTTGAATTCGAGAGGAGAGTCAGCAGGCGCAATGAGGTTGCCGTCCTTGTCGAAGCGGTCGTCCTGCCGGCCATTCTGTTGCTGTTGCCGGGCCAGCTCGGCAAAGTCGAGGTCAGAAAAGAGCGGGCCCTGGAGTGAAGTCAGGTGCCGGCGGGTGGCACGATCGGATTCAGAGGTCTGGGCCGGAGGGGAGTGGTGCAGCAGTTCCTGGACCCGGAGTGCGATTTCGTGCGAGCGAGCGGGATCCTTCTCGCGCAGCCATCGCTCCAGCAGTGAGCCGGGAAGGACTCCGGATTCCTTCGGGCGGCTGTCATTCATGCCGCCGTAGAAGTGCCACACCGCGGGATGGCCGTGGTGATCGGAGTGAGGATTGCCCGCCAGCATGTCATCTGCACAATCGCCGGACAGTGACCACTTGCGCTGGTTTCCGTCCAGTTCCTCGACGGTGAGATCAATCTCGGTGAGGTCGCAGCTGTGGTTGTTGTCGCGCGCACCGATGATGATCGAGAGGAGGTCGCCCTTCCGGACGTCAAGTCCGGAAACGGTTTCGGTCCGGGCCGTCTGGCCCTGGTCGAGGTTGGCGGAGTGCAGGATTCGCGTGAGGCCGGCGCGTCTCAGGTTGACTGACCATGCCACTCCGTTACCGCAGGAGCCGTGGGCATCCTGGACGTGCGGCGTTACTTTCACCTGCCCGGTGAACGGACTCATCCAGCCGGCGGCGATCCATCGTTCCGGTCGTGGGTGGGCGACGATGCGATGGGGTCGGTGGTCGCCGGGAATCCTGACCGCCTGGTCGGAGGAATTGCCGAGGAGCGAGTAATCGGCCACTCCCTTGAGGGTCCAGCCGTTCACGAAATCGTAATCGTGGACGGCCGGGATCTTCTCGTTGAGAGGCTCCCCGATCTTCAACCGGCCACCGGAGATGCCAAGGTAGGATGCCCATCCCGCGAGAATACCGGGATGAAGCGAGCGCTCCGCAGCCACTCGTTCGAGATTGGCTTCATCCCCGCTCCCGCGCAGCTCCGAGGCGGCTGCAAGGTAGTCCGCAGTCCGGGCAAGGCTTCTGCCGCGGAGCAGTTCCACTTCCGTGGCGGTGGCCTCCAGGTCCCGCAGGAAAATGGGATTCTTTCCCGGTCGCACGATGCGGGGTTGCTGCCACTGGACCTTGCCGCCGTTGCCGAGGTGGCGCACGATAAGGTGAATGCTGTTGGTTCCGGGTGCCAGCTTGACCCGGATGTCGCGGTGGGAGGCGAGCGGGGTGACGGGCTCCTGCCACTTCCGGATGAGTCCGAGGTGACCCACCTTGTTGAATCGCCATAGCTGGTCCTGCCAGTTCCGCACCCCGGCGGCCAGTCCGGCGGCGTCCGCGGGCGAGGCTTGGATCAGTCGTTCCCGGAGATGATCGAGGAGGAAGGAACCGGTCCGCTGAGGGCGCAGCAGGGTCTGGGCAAGAATGCCGAGATACTTCGAACTGAGACCCGCTTCATGCGCGATCGGACCTGCTCGTTCGGGATCATCACGCAGCGTGTCCCGGTGCCTGATCAGGGCGGCAAAGTAGGGCTGCAGGTTGACCCGCCCCTCGCCCACGCCCTCTGGCGACGCGGAGCGCACCTGATCGTTGTATTCGAAGTTGATCCCGTCGCCTCCGGTGGCCCTGAGGTAGGTGGAACGTAGTTCGTTCAGAAGCTCGTTGGCATGATCAGCACGCGAGGTGCTGGCCGAAAAACGGATTCCCTCCGGAAACAGGACCAGATGCCTGGCCATTTCCTTGCCCGCCTCCAGATATTTCTCGAAGAGGGCGGGGGACATGACGAGGGCCCCACCGGTATTGGTGAAACCTTCGCCTGCGGCGCTGTCGACGGGAAACTCGCGGGCCGGATCGAGGGAGGGGACACCGGTGAGATCGCGCAAGGTGTAGGTATACTCCGCATTGCTGAGCCGACGGAGGATCACGGGGCCGGGATCACCGGCCTGGGCCCGGGCTTCCGTGCGGAGATAGGTTTTCGCCCACTGGAGGAAGGTGGCGTGTTCTTCGGGGCTGGGTTGGGGGGTGTTTTTCTTTTCTGATTTCTTTTCGGGAGGCATTTCGCCGGTCTCAAGCTGATAGACGATCTTCTGCCAGGTCTTCGAATCACGGCGCACGGCGGCGAGATCGACGAAACCTTCGAGGTCAAGTTCACCCTCGTTGGAGGCCTCGTCGTGGCAGTCGAGGCAATAACGACTCAGGAGTGGGAAGATAGTGGAGTCGTACTCTTTTTCGAGGGTGGCGAAGCTTGCTGCCGGAGCCGACCAGGCGAGACCCAGACCGGTGGCGGAAACGGCGAGGAGGCCGGGAGTGAGGGACTTCATGGTATCGGGTTTTGTCAGGGTGATCCCAAGCTAAGGCAGTTGAGACCAGGGGATTAATCCCGTCAAGGTCGCGCTTGGCGCGAACCAAGGGGCATATTATGAGTAGCCCGTGCGGATGCATGACGCGGTGCAGGATCGACAAGGTGAGGAGCAGCGGTTCGTTGTTCCCTTCCTTCTCCTCCGGATATGCTGGGGGATGACCCTGCTGCTGTCGGCCCTGACTCCGGTCGAGGCGGCGGGCAGGCGCGGGTTGATCCTGCGTCTGGACTCTTCCACAGGCCAGAGCGATGCCCGGGCGGTTCGTTCGGTGGCACTCCACGTTCCCGTCGGCCAGAGCGTTTCACCCTTCCTCCAGGCCGGAACGTTTGCCGCCAGGTGGGAAGGCAAGCTGGTCCTCGAGAAACGGAGCCGGCTGATTTTTCATCTGGAAGGAACCGGCCGGGCCAGATTGCTTATCGATGGCGAGGTCATGGTTGCCGCAATCGGGACGATGAGCGAATCCGAGCGCCTGCGGAGTGGGGAGCATGAGTTCGTGGTGGACTACACGCCGCCGCCGGAGGGTGTTGCCGCCTTGCGGCTTTTCTGGGAGGGGCGCGACTTCACCCGGGAACCGGTCCCGGCCACCAGCTTCACCCACGATCCGGAAGACGCCGCCCTGGAGAAACAGAGGTCCTTCCGGCGGGGTCGTAACCTGGTGGCCGAAAAGCGCTGCGCATCCTGTCATGACCCCGGTACCGAGGCGGTGATGCCGGAATTGCTCCTCCAGGCGCCCTCGCTGGACGGGATCGGAAATCGCCTGCGGCAGGACTGGCTCACCAGGTGGGTCAGTGACCCGAAAGCGTCCCGGTCTTCGGCGCACATGCCGGCGGTCTTCCGGGGAGAAGGTGCGGAGGAGAAGGCCGCGCACATTGCGGCCTACCTCGCTGTCGATTCCTCCGGGTCCCATGTGGATGTTGCGGCAACTCCGGCGCAGGTCAGGGAGGGCGGACACATCTTTCATCAGCAGGGCTGCATCGCCTGTCATACCCTGGAGCAGAAGGGAGATGGGGAGCGCCTCGGGTTGGGAGGAGTGGGCACGAAGTTCCGCGAGGGAGCACTGGGAGAGTTCCTGCGCTCCCCGTCCAGGTTTCACGAAGGCACCCGCATGCCGACCTTTCAGTTCAGTGGGGAGGAAGCGTCTGCGGTGGCGGGTTTCCTGCGCTCCCTGGGGGAGGATTCCGGTGCCGCCTCCCTGAATGGAGATGCGCTCAGGGGACAGGCCCTGGCCAGATCCGCCGGGTGTTTCAACTGCCACTCGCGCAAGGGGGAGACCAGGGGCGACGGAAGCGGGATCGGGCTCTTCGCTCTCAAGTCGGCAGATTGTTCCGGGGTAGACTACGATTTGACCGGGGGAGAAAAAGCGGCCCTCTCCGGTTTCCTCTCACAGGAATCCAACAACCAGTCTCTCGCCTGCTGGGTTCCCGCTGAATTTGCGGAGCGGCAGTATCACGGATTGCGTTGCAATGCCTGTCACGCGCGGGACGGGGAGGAGACCCTGCGGGACAAGTTCGCGGAGGAGGTCTCCCATCTCAAGCCGTCCGAGCGTGCAGTGGACGAGGAAAAGCCCGCCATTGTGACCGGTCCCCCGCCGCTCAATCACCTCGGGGTGAAGCTGCGACCGGGCTGGCGGACGAAACTGTTCGCGGGGGAGATCCAGCCCAAGGTGCGCAAGTGGCTTCCTGCCCGCATGCCTGCCTTTCCCGCCCGGGCGCGTCATCTGTCCCGTGGTTTCAGCCATGCGGCGGGACGCTCCGCAGAGGATCACGAGCGGGGCGTACTCGATCCCGCCAGGGTCAAGGTGGGCGAGGCCATGACGGGGCTGGAGGGTGGCTTGAGCTGCGGAACGTGCCACGGGATAGCGGAGAAGCCGGCCATTGCGGTTTTTGAAGGGGAAGGGCCGAACCTGCGTGTTGCCGGGGCGCGACTCACCCGCGAGTACTTCCACCTCTGGATGAATGATCCACTCCGGGCCTGGCCCGGCACGATCATGCCCAAGTATGCCCTCGACGGCAAAACGCCTCTCACTCAGTTCTACGACGGTGATGCCCACAAGCAGTTCGAGGCCGTTTACCAATACCTGCAATCCCTTTCCCGACAGTAAGACCATGAAGAATATCCTATCCACTCTCATCCTTGCCCTCTTGACTCTTCCTCTTCCGGCTGCCCCGGGCCTCATCGGGGAATACTTCAAGCTGGAGGACAAGCTGGGGGACGAATTCGAAGTGCCGGTGGGCCTGAAGCCGTGGCTCGTGCGGATCGACAAGACAGTCAGTTTTGCACAGAGCAGGGGTGAGTTCCACGGATCGAAGCTGGCCGGGAACTTCATGGTGCGCTGGAGCGGTGCGATCACCGTTCCCAAGGCAGGGAGCTACCTCTTTGCCCTCAACTCAAAGGACGGTTCCCGGCTCCATGTCGGTGACAAACTTGTGGTCGACAACTGGGGGCCGCATCCCATGAAGCAGCAGAGCGGCACAGTGCGGTTGCGGGCCGGGGCCCATCCCATCAGGCTCGTGTATCACAATACGGACGTGGGAGGAGGATGCCTGTTGAAATGGATGTCCCCGGCCGGGAAGCTCCAGACCGTGCCTGCCTCGGCGCTCTTCCACGACGCAGGGAAGCTGGGCGGTATCAAGTGGGACCAGCAGGCCTTCGCGGAGGCGATTGGTCCGAACACCCCTCCGGCCAAGCCGGTGTCGGGATCGCTGCCGCAGAAGTTCGGCAACTTCGTGGGGACCGCGTTGCGGGTGGGCAAGGATCCCAGGGGGGACAACGTGGCCTTCCGGGCCCAGGTCATCCGGCTCGATGCGCAGGGAGCGGCCTGCGTGGCCTTTGACGCGGACACCATGCGCATGGTGGCGGGCTGGACGCAGGGTGGACTGAAGCTGGAGGGTCTCCCCTTCACGGGAGGGCACGGTGCCTTCCCCTCCCACAATGGGGCCAAGGTGTTCACCAACCAGGCCGCTCCGGGGTGGGGCAACGCGCAGGGTAGTTTGGCCGAATCACGTATGCCGGAGGACGGCAAGTATCCGCCCCTCGGTCCCCTCCCCAAGTCCCAGGCCCACTACAAGGGCCTTTATGTGCACGGGGACAAGACCGTCCTGCGCTACACGGTGGGCCCGGATCCGGTCCTGGAACTCCCGGCCCTCGAGAACGGGCTCATCACCCGGACGATTCAGGGAAAGTTCACTCGTCCCGCGGTGGTGGTGCTCGCTGATGAAAAAGGAGCACCCGGGATCCAGGTCGTAGGGTCCAAGGCGAAACCCGGCACGTCAGACGGTCGCATTGTCCTGAAAGTTCCCGCAGGCATGGCCCACTTCAAGGTGGTCTACGGGAGCGGGAGCGTGTCGGAGACCCTGGAAGACCTGACCCTGCTCATGAAGGGCGGTCCCGCCCGCTGGACCGAGACCGTGACCACTGTTGGCGAACTGGCGAAGGACGACGGCAAGTCGGCCTACGTGCTCGACCGGTTGACCGTGCCCTACCAGAACCCCTACGGGATGAAGATGCGCATCGGGGGTTTCGACTTTTTCAGTGATCCCTCCAGGGCGGCGGTGTGCACCTGGGATGGGGATGTCTGGATCGTGAGCGGGATCGATGAGAAGCTGGAGGAGCTCACCTGGAAACGGATCGGAGCCGGTGGGCACGAAACCCTGGGACTCACCATCGTGGACGATGTGATCTACACGGTGGCGGACGATCAGATCACGCGCTACCACGACTTCAACGGCGACGGGGAGACGGATTACTACGAGAACTTCAACAATGACTGGGAGCTCACCAGCGGATTCCATGCCTTCTGCTTCGACCTGCAGACCGGACCGCAGGGTGAGTTCTACTTTGCCTTTGGCAGTCCGGTGCGGGGAGGCGGCCGCAGTTTCCAGAGGATGAGCCGCCATCACGGATCGATCCTGAGGGTCTCAAAGGATGGCTCCAGGCTGGAGCGCTACGCCACCGGGCTGCGGGCCCCGAACGGAATCGGAGTGAGCCCCACCGGTCAGATCACCTGCGGCGATAATGAGGGGACCTTCGTCCCGCGATGCCCGCTGCACTGGATTGAACCCGGTGAGTTTCTCGGGGTGGTCGATTCCGCTGCCGATTTCGCCACTATGAAGACCACCCCCACGGTGGGACAGCGCCGGGGGAACCGGAAGCAGCACCTCGATCCCAGTGAGGCGCCCCTGCCCCTGGCCTGGCTTCCCAAGAACGTGGACAATTCCAATGGGGGGCAGGTCTGGATCACGAGTGACAAGTGGGGGCCCTACGAGGGTGAGATGCTTCACTTCAGCTACGGGCAGAGCGCCATCTACATCGTGCTCAAGGAGAAGAAGGGTGACCTGATGCAGGGCGGGGTGGTCAAGATCCCGGTACGACCGACCTCCAGTGCGATGCGCGGCAAGTTCAACCGGAAGGATGGCCAGCTCTATGTGGCGGGCCTGAAGGGGTGGCAGAGTAATGCCGGACGTGAGGGGGGGCTTGACCGGGTGCGCTACACCGGCAGGAAGGTGAACATGCCGGGCAGCCTCAAGGTTCGCGACGGCGGGATCGAAATCGGCTTCACCCGGAAGCTGGACCGGGAACTGGCGGAAGACCCGGAGAGTTTCAACCTCTCGGGATCAGATCTGCGCTGGACCCATGACTACGGCACGGGCGAGTTCCAGGTCGGCCACCGCGGTTCAGCGGGTCCCCCGAAGGGGCGCACCAAGTTTCCGGTCAAGTCCGCCAAACTTCTCCCGGACGGAAAGTCGGTCTTTGTGGAAGTCGAGAACCTGCAACCGGTTCACATGATGCAGATCGATCTCGACCTGGAGACTGACGACGGCGAGGAGATCGTGACCAGGATCTGGAATACGATCCACGTGGCGAAATAAGATCGCGAAGGACCGGATCGGTCAGGGGGCGATCTTTTCGAGGGCCTCGTAACCAGCAACGTCGGGGCTGTTCAGGTCCTCGAAAAGGTATTGGCCGTCCTCAAGGGTCAGGACCACGACGAAGACCTCGTTTTCGACAACCCTGATTTTGGCAGCCACCTGGTTCTCTCGCCTTCCCTTTCTCACCTCCGTGACTTCGGTCACGTCGCCGATTGTTCTCTTGGCTTGCTCAAGCAGTTTCGGGAGGTCTTCATCACTCACCTTTTTTTGATTGGTGGCGTTGAGCAGTGGCCGAATCGCAGCGGCATCGCCGGCATGGATGGCCGCGAGCACCTTGTTGGCAGCGGTGATGGCAGGATGCCCGGCAGCGGGAGCAGGCTCGGCTGAGGGCGCGGGAGATGCTTCGGCAGCCTGATTTTCATTCTGGGTTTCCGGAGGGGCTGGGTCCTCCGTGTTCTTCTGGCAGCCGAGATTGAGGCTGAGGATGGCTCCGAGGAGCAGGGAGAGGGTCAGATGGCGCATGGCTGGAATTCCGTTGCTTTGACTGAAGTGCTGTCGGAGGGATCAATGACAAGGCGAAACCTTACTTCTTGAGCGGTGTGATTCTGATGTTGCGGTAAGCGACCGGTCCGTGATCGCCCTGGAACATGATGGGACCGGTGGCGGCTTCCCGGCCGGTCACGCCAGAGGGGGTGGGGCCCTTCATTTCGACGTTCTCGTGAAGCACCTTGCCATTGAGTTTCACGACCAGGAACCTGGCATTGGAGGTCTTCTTGCCGGCGGCATCAAAGCCGGGAGCAAGGAAATCGATCTCGTATTTCTGCCACTCGCCGGGCTTCTTGCAGGCGTTGGTGCGCGGGGGCTGGGCTCCGTAGATCGCTCCCATGTCACCGCCTCCCAGTTTCTCCTTCCCGTAGCTGTCGAGGACCTGCACCTCGTATTCGCCCATCACGTAAATGCCCGAGTTGGCTCCCTTGGCCACCAGCACTTCCAGTTCGATCCGGCAACTGCCCCATTTCTGATCCGAGTAGATGTCGATACTCTGGCCGTGGCCGGTGACCACGTTGACCATCGCCCCACCCGTGCCATCGGCCACGAGGGCTTTGGGATTATCGGCGGCGAGCTTCGGGGTGCCCGTCACCCACTTCGGCTGGAGGGTTCCTTTTTTCTTGAAGGACCATCCCTGGAGGGTTTTTCCGTTGAAAGGCCCGTCAGCAAGGGCCGGTCCGGGGAGGAAGCCCAGGGTGAAGGAGAGGCTGCAGAAGGCAATGGCGAGTGTTTTCATGATGATTCTGGTGTTGCTTGTGCCGAAAATTTCCCTGCCCTGCAATGGGAAAGGCCTTGTTCCCATTCATCCGAAACGGTGACGGATAAATGCACTTTTTTGATGTTTTTTCGTTCTTTCAGGTGTGGTGCCAACGTAATGTAGCAGAATGACTAGGAAATCCGTGATCGGTCATCTTTGCTGGGCAGTGTTCGCGGTGTTTGCGTTTGGCGTGGGGGCCATGCTTGATCGAGAGGACGCGGCAGATGCCGAGGAAGCAAGGAATGCGGTGTCCAAGAGCGGGATGGGCAGAGGGGCATCGGGGGACAGGGCCGGCAGCGGTGGGCAGACGAAGTCGCTTGGCAATGCAGGAATTCGCAAGGTATCCGGTTCAGATTCCGGAGGCCCGGGGCAGGGACAATGGGCATCGTTGTTGACCGAGGAGCAGATTGAGGCTGTTGCCAGGGAGGCGTTCCGGGATGGGAATCCCCTTGTGCGACGGAGGGCCTTTGACCGGTTGCTGGAGAACCTGACCTCCGAGAATGCCAAGGACATGCTTGTGCATCTCAAGAAGAACCGGGTGGGCAGTGATCAATGGCGGGATTTTCATTACGCCTGGGGAACAATCGATGGCAAGGCCGCGGTTGAGCATGCCGCCAAGTCGGAAGATCGCGATTTATCCTACACGATGGCGGGATGGGCCTCGACCTACCCTGAGGCCGCCATCGCTCATCTCAACAACCTGCCGGAGGAGGACAAGCATTACTACCACCACCTGCAGGAGGCCCTGGTCAGCGGGATGGCTGACAACGATACCGCCCGGGCCACCGACTACGTCCTGCAACTGGCCAACGAAGGGAATGATCGGGCCAATCACCTCTTTGGAGTCGTGACGAGGGAGGTTGTCAGCAGTGCCGGGATCGAGGAGGCTGCCCGGTGGTCCCAGAGCCTGCCCGACGGGGACCTGAAGGGGGCGGCTCTCGATTCCGTGGCGCACAGCTTTACGAACCGGGATCCTGAAGCTGCGGCTCAGTGGGTTGAGCAGTTTGCCGGCCAGAGCTTTGCCGACCGGGCCATCGAGGAAGTGGGGGACGAGTGGGCGGAGCGGGATCCGGCGTCGGCGGTCAACTGGCTGGAAACCCTTTCCGAGGGACGGGGGCAGAACATGGGCCTGCACTCGGCCTTCGGCGAATGGGCCCAGCGGGATCCGGTAGCGGCCGGGGAGCGCATCACCGCGATGTCCCGTTCCCCCCAGCGAGATGCCGCCATCGGTGGTTACTCCCGCAGGATCTCCTACAGCGATCCCGGGGCCGCCATCGAGTGGGCCAACAGTATCGCCCAGGAGGGTGCGCGTGTCAGCGCGCTCACCCATGCCGGACAGCAACTCTTCCGGCGTGACCGGACCGCGGCAGAGGCCTGGGTGGGCTCCAGCGGTCTTCCGCCTGAAGCGCAGCGCGCGGTTCTCAACCCGCCGAGGCGGAGATAGGCGCGTTGAGCGCTCCCGTGTCTCTTTTTCACTTGCGCCATGGGGGCGAGTTGGGAGGATTTTGATTCAGGGTGAAGGAATGAACTTCTGGTCCGGCAACTGACAGGAAATCATTTTTTCCTCAAGGTGCCGGAACGGGCCGGCAGGCTGGGGAGAGAGAGGGGCTGCAGGTTCGGCTTTGTTTCCATTCGCCACAAAAGCGCCGGATGGTCCAATTCTTCACCAGAAGCTCGCCTGCCGGCATTCCGGCCGTGATTGTCGCCTGATCGATATCTCCGGTGAGGTGGTTGCGGGCGTGCCGGAAGGATCAATCCCGCCAGTAGGTTGATCCCTTTCCGACCCGGTAGGCGATGTTCATCTCCGGGGTTTCCACCTTCACCCCGCCCCGGTGCAGGGAGTTCACTCCCGCGATGACCATCCCGGAGGTGAGGAGGGTGCGCTCGGCGGGATAGGGAACCTTTCCGGTCAGCACGCAGTCCTCGATGTGGCGGCAGAGAGGATGGAAGAAGTCGGCGGTGGAGGACCCGTGGGTGGGCATGGGAAGATACATCTGGGTGGAGACGACTTCGTTGTTGTCGGCCCGGAGTCCGGCGTAGTTGAAATCCTGGATGCCGACCAGGAGCATGGTGGTGCGGAAGCCGTCGAGATGTTCGATGAGGTAGCCGGTGGCATTGGCGAACTTTTCCCGGATCCATCCGAAGTCGATGCGGCCGGAATAGTAGCCGGTCTCCACCGGCAGGTTGTGGCTCCGGGTGAGGGCGGAGCGGATGAGGCGCCGGGTGTCCCGGCGCTCCGGGCGGGAGAGCGCTTCCCAGAGTTTATCGTTACGCAGGGCGTGGACGCTCTTGATTCCTGCTTCGCCCCCCCTGCGGCGCTCGGACATGCACTGGGCGGTTTCCAGGGCGTGAATGTCATAGCTGTCCACCCCTCCGTAGGCCACGCACACACTTTCCTTGAGCGGAACACCATGGGGCATGTCGAGGGAGGGCAGGCGGCGGGTGACCGGGAGCGAGGAGCCGGCAAAGAAGGGGAAGTTGAGCCGTTTGGAATCCTCCACCATTTCCACGCATTCCTTCCAGTTGGTGGAGAGGTGCTTGTCATTGAAAACGGGCACGCTGCGACCGGACGCTTCGAAGACCTTGACGCATTTCTTGAACCAGTCGTAGCGCGGGTAGCGTGTCTGGCCTTTCTCATTTTTGGGATAGTTGCCGTGCTCCGCGATGATCACCACGCCGTCGACTGCGAGCTTGCCCGTGCCGAGCGTCAGAGCCTCTTCAATCTCAGGGTAGAGTTTGAGACCATACTTCTTCATGCGCTGGGGGGTGAGGTCTCCCTGGTCGGGGAATTGGTCGATGAAGACGGAGGCGATCTCAAGGCGGGGTTCCTGCCAGCCACCGCGCCAGCCGTAGCCCAGGGCGAGGCGGTCGAGGAAATGCTGGGCATGCGAATGAGTCCGCACCACTGTGCCGAGGAAGGCGATCTTTCTGCGGGGCGTCCCTGTGCCCGCCGGCGTTTCATCCCGGGCGGGAAGGAGGGAGGGTAATGCGAGGGCGGTCCCGGTAGCAGAGAGGCGGGTGAGGAAGGTTCGACGGTCAGTATGCATGGTTCTCTTTGTACAAGGGTTAGCGTGTTTGGCAGGCAGCGGGAAGAAGGATTATCATGCCGGTCCGGGCCGGTCTCTCATGGAGAGGCCAAGGTGAGAGGGATGGCGCAACCTGGGCCAAGGTCCTGTGTGTGGGTGACCCTGGCAGCAGGGAGTGGGCTAAATTGCGGTCATCAGGGGAATTTCGTTTCGCTGCCCGGCCGGGGCTGGCTAGCATCCGGGAATGAATTTGTATCGCAACTGCCTTCTCGCCCTTACCCTGGGGATCGCCCTCATGGCCCTGGCGGCTCCCGATGCAGGAAAGAAGCCGGTTCAGGGAAAGGCCATTCAGCTTCTCTTCCTCGGGGACGGTGGGCACCATGATCCCTCCGCCCGGGTGGTGGAACTGAAACACGCGCTGGGCAAGGAGGCACCTTTCCCGGGCACTGGCGGATCATGAAGGGGGTGATGACGGTGGAGTGAGCTGATGATCTTGAGTTTCAATTTCCAGGGTCCCCGGCCGGGGACCCTGCAGTTACCGACAGGGAAGATGATGAAGAGGATAGGGATAGGGCAGGTTGTTGCGGCGTTGTGTCTGGTGGTTCCGCTCCAGACGGTGGAGGGACAGAAAGAGACCGAGAATGGGCGAGCGGTGTGCAGGGTGGTTCCCCTGCCCGGGCACCGCACCGCCTTCGAGTACCGTGGGAAGGAAGTGCTGGTGTGGCACTACGGAGCAGAATATCCCCGGCCGTTCTTCTATCCCCTTCGCAGTTCGAAGGGGACGGTGCTGACGCGGATGGGACATCCCGGTGCTCCCGATCATGATCACCACCGCTCGATCTGGTTNGCNCACNNCAAGGTGGCGGGGGTGAATTTCTGGGGCGATGAGGGCNGGAATCTGGGACGTGTCAGGCAGAAGCAGTGGCTGGCATACGAAGACGGCGAAGAGGAAGCAGTGATGGCGGTNATGCTGGGCTGGTTCGATGGANNGGGACGCGAGNTGATGGAGCAGGAAGTGGTGGCGGCNTGGCGCCCCGGCGGNAAACCCGGTCACGANCTTGAACTGCANCTGACTTTCCGGCCCAGGGGCGAGTCGCTGGAATTGNAGAAGACCAATTTTGGNTTTCTGGCGGTGCGGATGGCGAAGGAACTATCGGGCCACTTTGGAAGGGGAGAAATTCGAGACAGCGCCGGACGCAAGGGTGAGAACGAGATCTTTGCCAAAAGCGCGGCATGGATGGATTACTCCGGGCCGACCGGGGCAGTTCCCGATGGGCGCGAAGGAGTGGCTTGCTTCGATCACCCGGCCAATCCGAATTACCCCACCCACTGGCACGTGCGGGAAGATGGCTGGATGGGGGCGTCCTGCCACCTTGTCGAGGGCAGAACCCTGAAGAAGGAAGAGCCCCTCGTGCTCCGCTATTTGTTGCTGGCGCATGCCGGGAAGAACGGAAGCAGGGAGTTCGATGCCGTCGCGCAGGAGTTCGGCAGGCGTCCCGCCTTCACGGTGCGAAAGTCGACCCGGCCCCATCGGCAGTTTGAGGTGCTCCGGAAACAGCTTCCGCGGAATTAGTGGGATCGTGCCGTCTCCGGTGATGCAAAATCTTCCCAATCGGGCCGATTTGGTGTTCAACTCGACTTCCGCGTCGTAATGTGACCGCTACAGGAAGGGCCACCAATCACAACCAATAGCGACGAACCACGACGACCAATGAATTCGAACAATCCGACTCGCAGGACTTTTATTGGCGGTGCCTCTGCAACCGCTGCTGGACTTGGGACCTTTACGAGCGTGCAGGCCCAGGGCGGGGGAGCCAATGACAAGCTGGTGGTGGCCGTGATGGGCATGGGGCGCGGAGGGGCNCTGGCCAAGAGCTTTCACGGGTTGNCCAACGTGGAGGTTGCCATGGTGTGCGATGTGGACANNAAGCGNNCGGACTCCGCAGCCGGAANCCTGGGCCCCAAGGTGGANTCGGTGACCGACTTNCGCCGNATCCTCGACCGGCGGGANATCGACATCCTCGTCATTGCCACCTGCAACCACTGGCACGCNCCTGCNGCCGTCCTGGGGTGCGAGGCTGGCAAGCACATCTACGTGGAGAAACCCTGTTCGCACAACCCCTACGAAGGCGAACTGCTGGTGCAATCTTCCCGGAAGTACAAGCGCTTCGTGCAACACGGGACCCAGCGCCGGTCCTGGCCCAAGATCGTGGAGGGGATTCGCAAGCTCCGGGAAGAGAAGGTGATTGGCCGCGTCTACCGGGCTGACTGTTTCTATACCAACCGCCGGGGTTCTATCGGAAGGGGCAAGGCGGTAGCTCCTCCCGCTCACATTGATTACGACCTCTGGCAGGGGCCCGCTCCCCGGCGCCCCTACAAGGACAACATGCTGCACTACAACTGGCACTGGCACTGGCACTGGGGCAATGGCGAACTGGGCAACAATGGCGTGCACTTTCTTGATGTGGCGCGCTGGGGGATGGGTGTCGACTATCCCACCCGCGTGAACTATGCGGGCGGACGCTACCGCTACGACGATGACCAGGAGACCCCCGATACGAGCGATGTGACCCTTGAGTTTGGAGAGAAGGGACAGATCAGTTGGCGGGCCACCAGTTGCTCGCCATTCCAGCCGGCGGAGAGTGGCACCTTCGTGACCTTCACGGGGGAGAACGGCAGCATGGTGATCCGGAACCAAGGCTATGTCCTTTACGACGGATCAGGCAAGGAAGTGGCACGGGAAGACGGCCCCGGTGGCAATGATGTGCATACCGGGAACCTGGTCGCTGCCATCCGCAACGGAGCGTCCCTGGCTTGTGATGCTGAAGCGGCCCATGTGAGCGCCCTGCTGTGCCACCTGGGCAATATTTCCCACCGGGTGGACCGGCTCATGAAATGTGATCCGGGGGCGGGAGGCCAGATCCTGGGAGATCAGGAGGCGATGGGTTACTGGAAACGGGAATATGAACCCGGTTGGGAACCGAAGGTGTAGAACGAGCCGTTTGAACTGAGGCAGCGATCAGATCCTGTCGCGCTGCTGCCGTTCCGCTTCACGGCGATAGGCCTCCTGAGCTCTGGCATCCACTTTTGCATTCACTGAGTAGAAGATAAATCCGAGCGCATGGCGGGTGCGCGATGGCGAGGAGTTTCCGTCGGCGCGGTGAATGGTAAGGGCGTGGTGGGCAAGAAGATCGCCCGGAGAGGCGGGCATGGCCTCTTCGGCAGAGAGGTCTGCAGCGCTGCCAAAGTCGGTCATGCCCTGGGAGAATCCCAGGGTTCCAGTTGGCCCGTGGGGACGCAGGCCGTTCTTGTGTGAAGCCCGGACATAGTGAACACAGCCGTTCTCTTCATCCACTTTCTCCAGGGCCAGCCACATGGTGAGAGCTTCGGGGGGATCGAGTTTGAAATAGTATTCGTCCTGGTGGGGTGGGGTGGGTTGACTCACGCCGGGAGGCTTGTTGAAGAACTGCATGTTCTGGGGAATCACTTCCGTGCCGAGGAGTTCCTCTGCAAGGGCTCGCGGCTTGCCNTTCATTAATTCTCCGAACCACGGGTTGTGTTCGTGAAGNCGTTGGANCTGCTTGAGGGTGGAGCGCTCCTCCTTATTCTCATAGAANACGTGTTCCCGCGGAAGATTCGGAACTTCCCTTTCGATGAACTGGTTGAGTTCCCGTAAACAGGCGGCGACCTCGTCTGCGTTGAGGAATCCTGGGACGGCAAGAAAGCCGTCAGCCAGGAAGCGTTGGCGGACATTCGACGGGTTCATTTCCTAAACAGTTCTCCAGGATCGGCGGGCAGACAGTCTCCAGTGAAATCCTGAATGTTACAAGTTTGGGAGTTACCCCGGTGGCGCGGAAAACAATTCGACCAGGTAGCCGTCGGGGTCGTGGATGTAGACCTGCCGGAATCCGTCAGGCCGGGACTGGGGGCCCGCCGCGATGGGGATACCGGCGGCCTGAAGCTGGTCGACCGCGACCGCGCAGTCGTCGAGTTCAAAGGCCATGTGATGACCACGGGCGGGCATCGTTCCGGTGAAGCCGGCGGGTCCGGCGGTCCCCGCCTCNTCGCTCTNGAAGATGACATGGATCTGGGTTTTGCCAGCCTGGAACCAGAGCCCGGGGAAGGGAAAGTCAGGACGGGGGACGGATCTCATTCCCAGGATCTCCTCGTAGAAGTGCCGACTGGCCTCCAGGTCCCGGGCGATCACCGCGACGTGATCTATGGCACGAACAGAAAGGAGCGAAGCATCTGACATGTGCAGATGATGGAGAATCAATCTCCCGGGAGGAAAGGTAATTCGTGTAGTCTCAAGCCATCGTCTCAGGCATTGTGTGCCTGTCTCTTCGCGTCCGTGGCGAATGAGGTTCATCGGAGGGTTCGGCTCCCGGATTGAGAGCGTCGAAATTCGTCTTGCCTTTCGAAGAGCCGGTGGCATTTTCGCCGCATCCTGAACGGAACGCGACCCGTTCGTCTAGTGGTTAGGACTCCGCCCTTTCACGGCGGCAACACGGGTTCGAGTCCCGTACGGGTCGCCATTCANNCCTCGGTTCGAACCTNNCCCCCGGGGACACGCCGCCGCGACCTTCGTCCCGTGTCTGAAAGGAANTNGNNTTTTCGTCAAGGCNCCGGAANGGGCCGGCAGGCTGGGGTGAGTGGGGGTCTGGCAATATCCGCCCACACTGCAAAAGGAAGCAGCAGAGCAAAGAGGGTCAGATACGGTTTGTTCATTTCGTCTGGCCTACTGTTTTGCGCCTAGGTCGGTCTTCCGGATTTCGCTGAGCTTGGCGTTTAGTTTTTGCCGGATCTTGGCGAGCGTCTCAGCATATGCGGGGTCATCGATGAGGTTGTTGTATTGCTTGGGGTCTTTCTCCATGTCAAACAGTTCCCCGCTCTTGCCGTAATGGAGATAAGCCCATTTTTTCTCGCGGTAGAGCATGCCCTTGCCGCTGCAGAGGATGGCATCGCGCGCTTGGTGGGTGGGGTCGTCCAGCATCGGTGAGATGTCCTTGCCCTGCAGGTTGTCGGGCACCTTCAAGCCGCACAAATGGGAGACGGTGGGATAGAGGTCGAGCAATTCGGCGAAGGAATGACAGATCGCCGGTTTCTTGCCCGGGACATGGATAATCAAGGGAACTTGGGCCGATTCCTTGTGCACACTCACCTTGGACCACATGTCATGTTCACCCAAGTGATAACCGTGGTCGCTGGTGAAGATCACGATGGTGTCGTCACGCTGACCGCTTTTCTCCAGGGCCTCGAGCACCCTGCCCAGCATCGCGTCCATGTAGCTGACCGAGGCGTAATACCCGGCTACCAGTTTCTTTTGCTGAAGCAGGTTCATCTGGTAGTTGGCGGTGGTCCTGCGGTTGCCCGGTGTTTTCGGGATGTCGTCCTGGTCACCGGTGATCTTCGGGGGGAGGACCATGTCCTCGGGATCGTAGAGGTCGAAATACTTCCTGGGAGCCACGAAGGGGACGTGCGGACGCACGAAACCCACGGCCAGGAAAAAGGGTTTATCCAGAGTCTTATACCGGTGGATGAGTTCGGCGGCCTTTTGGGCGGTCTTACCATCCGAATGAACGAGATCATCTCCCTCGGCCTCCACCACTACAAAACGATTACCTCCAGCCAGCTTCTTTGTCCCGTCGGGATTGTTCTGCAGAGTCTCCCCTTTGCCCGGAGCCCAGGTCTCGGGGCCTCGGCTGTTGAATTTTTCATCCCAGGAAGCGGGGTCGTCGGCACCGTCGCCTCCCTTGGCAATATCGGGCGGAACTCCCATGTGAAACACCTTCGAGACCCGGGCGCTGTGGTAACCGTTCCTGCGGAAGTACTGCGGCCAACTGTCCTTGTCGGGGCCAACCTTCTCGCGCCCGCTGGTATAGCCGTTCGCCTTGGTGGCATAGGGATAATAGCCGAACATGAGGGAAGCCCGCGAGGGCCCGCAGAAAGTGGCTTGGCAATACGCCCGGGNAAAAAGTGTGCCTTCAGTGGCTAACCTATCAATATTCGGAGTCTTGCAGACCTTGTTGCCGTAACAGCCCAAGGCCGTTAAGGTGAGGTCGTCNGAGATGATGAAGAGGACGTTGAGCTGTTCACGGGCTACCAGCGAACTGTTGAACAAAAGAAGGGCTGCGACCCAATGGAAGCTAGGTCTTGAGTTACCTCTCATTACAGCTACCTGGTTCGGTTACTTCCTTGGCTTGGAGCCCTTGGACTTGGGCTGATGGTACTTGTCGAGCACCTTTTGCTCATCCGCCTTGGCGGACTTCGCCCAGACCGCAAAGTCCTTGTCCATTCTTTGGACCACTTCGAGGCGTTCCCTGGCGAGGTCCTTCNCCTCAAAGGGATCGGCCAAGAGGTCATAGAGTTCCCACGGTTTGGGATCGTTTTTCTTGGTCGCTATGCGGATGACCTTGTAGCGCCGCTCGACCCAGGCCTCCATGCCGCGGCAATGGAAACCGATTCCCTTACGCCNCTTCATTTTGCCGTCGATCAAGGGTAGCAGGCTGATGCCGTCGTAGTCGCGATCGGGGGGAAGCGGTATACCGGCGGCGTCCAGGGCGGTGGGAAAGTAGTCGCTGGTGACCGCGGNCAAGTCGGTGGCGAAAGGTTTCTTGATCCGGGCGGGCCACTCGAGGATGCCGGGCATGAGGATGCCTCCCTCGTAGAGGTAGCGCTTCCAGCCGCGGTAAGCCCCGGTGGAACCTTGCGGGGTGTAATTGAACTTACCGCCTTGGGCCTTGCCGTACATGATGTCCTTCTTCCCCTTGAGGTTGGGTCCGTTGTCGCTGGTGAACCAGACCATGGTGTTGTCGGCCACGCCAAGCTCGCGAAGCGCCTTCCGCAAGGCGCCCACCTGGGTGTCCACCGCGGTGATGTTGCTGTAGTAGACCTGCTCCTTGGGCGAACAGTCCGCGTATTGCTTCATCAGCTCGGGGTTCTTGCCCAGCGGGGTGTGCACGTTGTGGAACCAAATCACCGCGAGGAAGGGTTTCTTGGCCTTGGCCTGCTCGCGGATGAAGGGGATCGCCTTGTTCATCACGATGGCGGCGTCGTCGCCGCGCAAGGTGGAATCCTTCTGGCCCTCTTCGAACGGTATGTTGCGCCCGTTGTGCCAGTAAGAACCCTCGATGCCGTGCTTGCCGATCCTGGCGTAGGGGTCGTGAGTGATCAAGACGTTGAAGGTGGAAAAGCATTCGTCGAAGCCCGCCTTCCAAGGCGGCATGACGTGCACGGGGCCTTTCGCCATCTTCTCGTCGAATCCGCCGAGGTGCCACTTACCGAAATGACCGGTCGCATAGCCTTTTTCCCTAAGAGCCTCGGGCAGGGTGATTTCCTCCTTCGGCAAGTGTTCCTCGTCCGCCCGCGAGGGATCGTTTATGCTGACTCGCCAATTGCAGCGTCCGGTCATGCAGGACGCCCGGGTCGGGCTGCAAACCGAGCCGCCAGCATAGAAGCGGTCGAAGCGAAGGCCGGTCCTGGCCATGTCGTCGAGGTGCGGAGTCTTGATCTTGGGATGCCCGTTGTAGCCTAGGTCGCCCCAGCCTTGGTCGTCGGTCATGATGAACACCATGTTGGGCAAGGTTTCCCCATAGNCCGACCAGGTCGACAGACAGGCGAGGCTGGCGAGCGTCAGTTGTTTAACCGGATTCATCGTACCGGGAATAATCTGGATGATTGAAGAGTTGCTTCTTGGCGAGCTTGCTGCGGCCGGGNTTGTTTTGGAACCACCGCTTGCTGTACTTCGACTCCCAGAAGGGATGGTGGAAATCCCCCCGACTTCAAAAGGTTTGCGAGGCGGGCTGCCGAAGGGCCTACGCTTCTACTCTCTGGTTCTCGCTGGTGAAGGGCTGAACTTCCCCGTCTCCCGCCGCCGCCTCGTCGGATTTGGGTGGAGCACGCAAAAAATCGAGAACCTGCTTGGCCTTGTAGGAGGTGCTTCCCTTGCTGAGGAAACGGGTCACCATGATGACGTCATCTCCCGACGTCAACAGCGGCGTTTCCGTGAAACCGGACTTCTGCAATTGTGCCTGACCGACATTCGCCATCAGCGCGTTACACAGGCACTTGCGTCCCTTCGTGGCAGCCTCATCACCGCCCTTTTTCACGTAGTTGGCAANCGGCTCGCTAGCGCAACGGTAGACGATCTTGCCGTCGCCGGACTTGGCCGGCACCCGCAGATAGCCGAGATCGCAAATTCGGGGACGACTCTCGTAGACGGGCAACTCGGATGCGGTGCCTTCGAGGGGCAGGACCTTGAAAGGAAAGCCGGTCGGAGATGCGATGGCGTCGGTGAAGACTCGGACGCCGTTCTGCTTCACGCTTTCGAGGGCTCTCTGCTTCAATTCGGGGTCGACACCGNATTCCTCGCAGAGGCTAAAGGCGGATCCGACCTGGATCCCTGTGGCCCCGAGTTCCATTGCGCGAGCGAGNCGAGNGGGGTCAGCATATCCCCCGGCGAGCCAGAAGGGACGCCCGATGGCGGCGATCCTCTCCAGGTCCACATCGTCCTTCGGGCCATAAATCGGCTCTCCCCGCTCGGTCAGCTGCAACTGCCCTCGGGGTGGCGCATTATGCCCACCGGCGACAGGATACTCGATGACGAAGCCGTCCACGTAGCCCGACGCCTTCTTCGACAAGGACAGCGCCAGCGTCGCCGACGCGATGATGGCGACGAAACAAGGTCTCGTAAGCGGGAAGGCAGAGGGTAGCCCGATGACTTCCGCCGGATCAAACTCCGTGTAGGTCTCTTCCTCATTCGACTCATTCTCGACGGCCAGCTTGTAGCGCGACTTCAGATGCTGGCTCAAGCTGTCGAGAACCCCGGGAATCTGACGGGGAATTCCTGCTCCCATCAACACATAGTTGACGCCCGCGAGCATCGCCCCATAGATGGAGGCTAGATGCGGTAACTGTATCTTCTCCAAGAAATTGATTCCCACCTTGCCGTCGTGGCCTTCCTTGGCGAGGAAGACCTCGGCGAAGTTGGCCGCTACCGTCAGCCGGAGTCCGGCAAGACTGGTCTTGATCTTGTACATCGGTGTCAGTTTGTAGGGCTCGTCCGCCCCCTTGCCACCGGCACGGTAATACGTATTGAGCACTTCCTCAGCGATCTCGGGTATGGGAAAATGCTCGAGGGCGCGGCGCATATGTCCACCGATGTCGCCCAACTGAAGCCGACGCGCCAGCACACAGTTGATCGCAGTGCCGGACACGACGCCCATCGCGCCCTCTCTTGCCACCGCATGTGCCAGGCACCAGTTCGAGACGGCGACGCCCATGCCGCCTTGGATAATCTGGGGATGTTCGATCATAGGAGCTTAGAAGCCATCAAGAAAACCTGACTCGGATTCCCGGGACACACTGACAGATTTTTTCTTTTCTTCAAGGCTTAGGAACGGGCTGGCAGGTTGGGGTGAGTGGGGGGGCTGTATCGTGCCCTCCTGTCAGGGTGCCGGGGCCCTCCTGGATGCGGGAACCGTTTCGATTTTCAGTAGAGTAAACGGGTAGATGGTTGTGGCGTAAATCGTTCCGTCGCGGGTGACGATCAAGGCCATGATAACGTGCAGTGGGGTGAGGGTGTCGTCGGGTAGGGTGTGGTAGCCGTGGATCGGTCGCGGGGTGCCGTCGGGGTTCTTGCCAGGGCCGGCGGCAAAATTGAAAAAGTCGAGGTTCTTGACAGCGAAGACACCCAGGTCGTCCATTGAGCCGGTCTCCGGGTCGTAGCGGACCAGGTGGTGCAGGAAGCCCTTGCCGAAGCCGGTCTTATTGTCGATGCGGGTCGCCGAATAGACACGACCGTCCGGTCCGAGGCTGATCGAACCGCGCGAATCGGGGTTGTCGCCTTTGATGCGGGCGCCGAGGTTCGTGGCAACAACAGGCTGACCGGTCGCTCCCGTGAGGTCGACGCGGAACATGCGAAAGTCGTTGAGCAACTGCAGGTAGGCGGTCTTGCCATCAGGTGTGATTCGCCAGTCAGGGTGCACGCGCTTCGCACCGAGGTAGCTGGCAAACGGTTTGCCTTCGACAAGCAGTGGGACCACGGTCACCTTGTCTGTTGCCGGGTCGTAGCGGGCGATCTGGAAGTCTTCCGTGATTGCCGTGCCGCGTCCCCGGGCGTCGATCAGCGTGTTGGGCTGGTCGCGCAGGATCGGGCCCAACTCGCGGTAGTTCCTCGTCTTCACGTCGTAGAGCAACCAATGCTGCTCTTCGCAGGTGATGACATAGATCAGGCCGCGCGATTCATCGGCGGTGACGTCGATCACCCCCTGACCCTCCTTCTTGCCACTGGCAACCTGCCGGTCATCCAGCGGCATGGGCATGCCAAGGTTCTCAGCTGTACCGGTCGCCGGGTCGTAAACCATTACGTAACCGCCCCGGTAGGTGGGAATCCTCTCGCCGCGTTTCAGTGCCTCGTTCTCCGCCGCGGTTGGATAGCCCTGCTTGGAGCCGACGTAGATCTTGCCCGACGCGCCGACAAAGTTGCGCGTGTGGAGCTTGGACTGCGCGGCGTATCCCGTGGGTGTCAGCGGGAGGCCGATCAGTTTGTGGGTGTCGAGGACGATCCGCATCTTTTCAGTGGCGGGGTCGAATTCGACCAGATACGAGTTTCGCCCGTAGGCGGCGGTGCCGAGGTAGATCTTTCCGTTGCGGCCTTCGCAGAGCGAGAAGTAACCGGATTCTTCGGTGGTGGTTTCCGGCGGGATGTGGAATGCCCTGGCCCAGACGTAGTTGAACGGCGGGTCTTGTGCGGTAGCTGGTGACATACAGAACACCTGGACCATCGCCCATGCGACGATGAGAGCTGCAGCCTGCTTTGGTTTCATTGGTTTCTCCCTCAGGGCGTGAGTGCCCCTTGCCGCACTGGAAGCGGATGTCCCGGTGGCGGTGGCAGAGGTTGTTTCCAGTCCGGTTGGGATCCGATCCGCGGACGGGGTCAGCAAACCGTTGGCCAGGGGACGTTCCTTCAAACGTGACAATGTCCCGTCGGGCAACCGCCGGTCGTAGATGCCTCTCACGCCTCCTTAACTGAGAGGAATCTGCTTTGTCGTCAAGGCTCCAGAACGGTCCGTCGGGTCGGG
>PBXZ01000137.1:0-19547 GCA_002729415.1 Candidatus Poribacteria bacterium
GTTGATGACCCCAAAAGTTTAGAATCTGCGCTTAAAAAAGCTGGACTTGTAATTTTATTTTCTTGCTTGTTAGCATCTCTCATCTATTTTGGGATACTCTCAAGAATAGCAGGCGCGATTTTATCTTTTGGAATGCTCGCTTCCGCGTTTGTATATCATTGTAAGCAATTCCCAAGAGAAGTAGGACTTTTGGCTGATGATCGTTTTATCGCTGGTGCTGTATGCATAGGGACTTCCACAATTCTCTATCTTTTTTAAAGAATGATTTTGTTAGGTGGGTAGTTCAGTTGTTGTTTTTCGTTTTTATTCTGGTTTCTCATCAAAACGGAAGTTTCTCATATGGGATACCTATAACTTTAATTTATACTACTGTTGATCTATCTCATGGTTGAAATCAAAGACTGGTTTCGCTTCATCTTCTCCCATGACCTTGGTGTACCGTGGTGATTCCTTCAGGCAACGGTTGTAATCATACTTTGTAAGAATGCGGCCTCTGGCTCGAGGCTTGGTCGATTGTAATCACTATGACTTAAGTTATTGCCTTCTGCTCCTGAAGGGACGGGCAAAATTTATTAGATATAGGATCGTCGACATTGTGTCTGGTGCGTCTGCCATGCGATCCAAACATTTCGCCGTGATCCAAAGTAAACACCAAAATGGTATCTTCAACAATCTCAAATTGCTCAATAGCTTTCATGATTTTGCCGAGATTCTAGTTAATGTTTGCTGTTTGTGCAAATGGATCTCCTGTTAATCTATAGGTTTGATGCCGAAGTTGATCAGCGAAAAGATAGATTAAGTTTGGTCTTATTTGATTGTGGTATTTTGCATAGAAGTGCCTTATAATGTGAGTTCTGTCAGTCGAGACATCTCGGTGTTTAGTATGCCGTTACTGAAATGTTAAGGCCGATAATTGTAATGTTTTAGGATGCCTGTTGCTGCCTTTTATGCTTGTTTAAATTGACAAAATTAAACAAGTGGAAGCTTCACAGGCCAACAAAATTCAGGTGCAACTATGAATTATCCACAATTTTAAAATAATTTTTAACAACTAATTAACATTTGTGTTAGAATCCCAACCAGTTTTTCATCACTAAAAATTGAATCTAGTGTCAGGAAGAATATTGTAATGAAAATTACTAATCTGAGTTTCAGGATAGTAGTGTTGTTTATCGCTTTATCCATTGTTGATCCGTTATTTGCTAAGTTGCAGAGTGACGACTTTAATGGTTCCAAGCTGGGGGCTATCTGGAAAATTGATAATCCGAAAAAAGCTAAATGGGAAGTTAATAATGGTAATCTGAAGGTCGTCGGTGGCCTTAATGCAAATGTCTGGGGAGGTGCTGACGCAGCATTTTACTACCAAGAGACTGACCAAAAATCCTTTGATGTTGAAACAACAGTGGTTGTTGATTACGCCAAAGGAAGTACGGTAACAGGGATCCTTATTCTATCAGAGACAACCAAGGATAAGGGAGGTCGCAAACCGGAATGGATCACCCTTAAACTTTGGGGTCGCGGTGGTGGTGACAATAATGCCGTGCTGCAGTATCAGCGTCGGGAAGACGATGGCCTTAAAGGGCTTGTTGGCACACAACCGGATTACATACCACCTGCTGGCATCATTCCAATTTCACTCCGGGTGAAGCGCGACGGAAACACTTATGAGTCTTGGTTTAAGCCGAATGCCAAAGGTGACTGGGTTTCGGTAAGTAAGGTCAATTATGTGCTTAACGACCCTCTCAAGGTTGGTATTTATGCAGGTATTGCTGAAGATGCAGCGGCAGATGGCAGGAAAATAACGGCTGAATTCGATTATTTCCACGAAGCTTCTTCTAAGTCAACCTCCGTTAATCCNAAGAATCGNCTTGCCATCAAGTGGGGCGANATTAAGAACAAATAGGGTTCAGGATTCTAATTTTATTAAAAGCGCAGTTACCTGTTCGTAACTGCGCTTTTAATTTTTCAAGGAGAATAACTAATGAAAATGAACGCATTTTATTTTTCTATGTGTGTCCTTGTGTGTCTGTTGACACACAGAATCCACGCAGCNGAATCGCTCGGCGANCCATTTGAAGGAAACAAACTCCAAAATAAAAATTGGAAATGGTCTGANGAACCAAAAGAATGGGATATTGGTAAAACAAAANCAGGNTGGCTCTATATTAAAGGAGAACGNAATCGNAATTTATGGGGCGATGATACGACAAATCGTCTTTATCAAGAACATAACGGCGATTTTGACATAGCTGCTCACTTGATTATGGATTATAAAGATGCATCTACGGTTATGGGACCGGCCGCTTATTCATCTAAGATTAAAGATCGAAAAAACCGTCCTGGAGAGTGGGTNACCNTGAAACTCTGGGGACGTGGTGGTGGTGATAAAAATGCCGTAATCCAGTATCAGAAACGGGAGTTCGATGNAGGAGAAGGGTTGGTAGNCACACANCCTGGTTTTTTGGATCCAATGGGTGAAATAGACCTTTACATGCGTATGAAACGTAAAGGGGATACTTTTACCGCTTGGTGGAAACGCAAGACAAAGGACAAATGGGAAAAAGTGGGTGAAACTNAACANAAGTTCCCTGATCCTATCGAGGTGAGTATCTACTCCGGTATTGCTGATGCTGGTGGAGAGATGGATTCATACTACGAATATTTTGAAGATTTGATGAATCCGTTCTCTGTTTCTGCTGGAGAAAGATTATCTGTCATTTGGGGAGCCCTGAAACAGTTGAAATGAGATTGAGGCGTTATTTCTGTTTTGTTGGCGTTTGTTGGCTTCTCCTTGTGTCTTTATTCTGTGATGCCGACCAAATTGAGACCTCACCGAGCTCAGCGATCAGATCTGTGCTTGATATGATAGAATGGATCGGAATATCGGATGGCGAGTTTATCATGGGATCGACGGAAGAGCATATTGAAAACTTTTATCAAGAATCCAAACTCCGAAGCTCGATGCTGGAACGACCNTCTTTTGAAGCAGAAACACCACAGCACAAAGTGTATCTTTCCGCCTACCAAATTTCTCGACACGAAATTACTAATGCCCAATATCGTGTGTTTATTAACCAGACTAAGCGCCCTAAACCACGTGGTTACAAAGGGGAAGANATCTGGGCGAATTCAATCTTGAATGCTGATAATCAACCAGTTGTTGGTGTAACTTGGTTTGACGCCTATGCCTTTGCTAACTGGATAGGTGGTAGTCTTCCCACCGAAGCACAGTGGGAACGGGCCGCTCGAGGAACTGACGGTTTGATTTATCCGTGGGGAAATTCCCCCCCAACTCGCAAGACTGCTAATTTCGCTCGACACTTGAACCGACCATCCATGGTTGGTCAATTTCCAGAAGGAGCATCTGCTGAGGGAGTAGATGACTTAGCCGGAAACGTTTGGGAGTGGTGTCTCGATCAATATGACCCTAATTTTTATCAAGAGATTTCAGACCCAAATCCAGCCAATTTTCGGCATAAGAATGTTCTGACCGATCGTGTTATCAGAGGAGGTTCTTGGGATTACGGCCGCGTATTTATTCGCTCCTCTCTCCGATTCAAACTCTATCCTCTTGATTCCACTAATAATATTGGTTTTAGAATTGTTCGAAAAATTAATTCTGAAATGGATCGATGATTAAATTCCTCAGGAAACAGACGCACTATTCATTCGTATTTTTCCTCGTAATTTCCTTGTTTCCCTTATTGTGTGTGTTAGCACAAGCTGATGTCTCTTTTCGCGACGTGACAACGGAAATGGGTATTGACTTTAAGCATTTCAATGATTTTTCACCTGCACACCGTTTGGTTGAAACGATGGGTAGTGGAGGTGTGCTCTTCGACTTTGACAGGGATGGAGACTTAGATATCTACCTTGTACAAGGCAATTCACTTACTGATCCCAATCCAAATCTAATTAATCGCCTCTATCGCAATGATGCCCAGACCTTTACTGATGTCACAGTAGATACAGGTTGTGGTGATTCGGGTTATGGAATGGGGGTTGTAGCTGCCGACTATAACGGAGATGGTTATCAGGATCTCTATGTTACTAATTTGGGGCCTAACGTTTTGTTCCGTAATAACGGTGATGATACTTTTACAGATGTAACAATTGCTGCAGGAGTCACATGCGACTTACTTAGTACTAGTGCTGCCTTTGCCGACATTGATCAAGATGGGGATTTAGACCTCTACGTTTGTAATTATGTTGGATACTCGCTAGATGACGATATTCCTTGCTACTATCAAGATATACGAATCTATTGTGGTCCGAATGATTACCAAGGCATTGAGGACACCCTATATCGCAATAATGGTGATGGAACATTTACTGATATCACTCGGGTTAGCGGGACGTACATTCCGAACACACGTGGATTAGGTGTTGTCTTTACTGATTTGGATAACAATGGTTTATTGGATATTTATGTCGCCAATGATATGAATCCAAACACACTCTTTATCAACCAAGGAGAGGGCAAATTTGTCGAAGAGGGGACACGTCGTGGTTGTGCTTATAATGCTGATGGTATTGCTAATGGTTCGATGGGAATTGATGCTCAGGATTTCGATAATGATGGCGACATTGACCTCTGGATGACAAATTTTTCACTTGAAGCTAATTGTTTAATGGTAAATGATGGAGATGGCTATTTTGATGATTTTACCTTCGATCTTGATTTGGCTAAACCTTCATTCCACTTGCTTGGGTTTGGCACACTATTCACAGATTACGACAACAATGGTTGGAAGGATTTAGTTGTCGGGAATGGACACATCTGGGATAACGTATGTCTGATTGACCCCTCAATGAGTTATCCTCAACCACTTCAGATCTTTGCTAATTTTAAAGGACAGTTTCAAGACAAAACAGACCAAATAGGACTAGATCAAAACCAATATGTGGTTCGTGGTCTGATTCGTGGAGATATTGATAATGATGGTGACGTTGATCTAGTATTATGCCAGTCCAATCGACACGTCGTTGTCCTTCGAAACGAAGTTGGCAATCGACAATCCTGGATAGTTTTTCGGCTGATCGGGAAAGGTAAAAATACGGACGCGATTGGTTCCAGAGTTCAGTTGACAACAAATGGAATAACTCAAACGAGCGAGGTGATTTGCGGTGCCAGCTATCTGGTTGGAAACGATATGCGACTCCATTTTGGGCTCGACGACGCGGATGTAATCGAAAAAGTTACTATTCGATGGGCTGACGGTACGTTACAGACACTCAAAGATATTTCTGCCAGACAGATGCTTACAGTTACTCAAAGTCAACTTTAAAGCAATAGTGAGAATCACTCAGCGACTTGACCAACTCCTTCTTTGATATGGATGATTGTATCCAATTCGACATTTTTAAGCCTGTCAATTTTCCCACTTGGCCATGAAACTTCTAAAATATCCACTTGATCTAAATCCTTCCCAAGACCGAAGTGAGCACGCAGATCATTTTGAGACATATAGCTGGAACTGCTACGTACCTCTGAAATCAATTCTCGATTTTTGAGAATTATTTTCACTTTAGCACCGATACCATCACGATTACTTCCCGATGTAGGCTGAGATCCTATGGTCTTGATTATCAGCCAATGATTATCTGTTTTACTGTCGTTTCGCAGTAGAGTTGGCTGATCATGTGCGTTACTAATCAGGATATCTATATCCCCGTCGTTGTCATAATCTCCAAAGGCAACACCACGACTGACCTTTAAATCTTCTGACATATGGTTAGTTCTGACAAAGCTTCCCTGCCCATCATTTATTAGCAGATGATTGGGTTGTTTATAGGAAGAACCAGTATCATATTGCGCGATTATGTCTTGTATGTGACCGTTAGCTACAAACAAATCTCGAAAGCCATCATTATTCAAATCGACTAAACCGGTTCCCCAACCGACATATGGTAATGTATATCCCAATCCTATTGAAAAAGAAATATCATTAAAAAAACCGTTTCCTTCATTTCGATAGAATGTATTAACCTGCCTCTGGAAATTTGTCATAATTAAGTCAAAATCCCCGTCGTTATCATAATCTGCTAGATCAAGTCCCATAGACCCTTGTAAATCTCCGTTCATGTCAGTAGCAACACCCGCTATCCAAGCGACATTGGAAAATGTACCATCACTGTTGTTCTGATATAAAAAATTCTCTGTTGCATCATTCGCTACGAAAAGATCTAGGTCTTNGTCGTTGTCGTAATCTGACCATATAGGACTCATTCCCCTNCCTATAGGATTATAAAGGCCNGCTTCTCGTGTTACGTCAGTGAATGTTCCGTTGCCATTGTTGCGATACAGAGTNTCTGNAACTCCNGTGAATTGCTCAGGTGGACAATAAACATGAATGTTATTNCCATTGATTCCTTTATGAATACATGGACGATGGTTTTCAACTTTAAAATCACAATAGTTGGTTACATATAAATCCAAATCNCCGTCATTGTCNTAATCTCCAAANGNGGAACCTGCACTCCAGCGGGATTCACCAACTTGGGCGATTTTGGTGACATNGGTGAAAGTACCATCACCATTGTTTTGGTATAGAATATTCGTGCCAAAATTTGTGATGTATAAATCAATGAAGCCNTTGTTATCATAATCCCCNGCGGAAACACCTGTACCATAACCAGGGTGGCCAACTCCGGCNGATNTCGTTACATCAATGAATTCGCCATCTCCGATGTTTCGGTAAAGCTTGTTTTTTGAAGCTTNTTCCNCACCATTTTTACTAACGAATGNTGCATTAACCAAGTAGATATCTAAGTTTCCATCGTTGTTGTAATCAATAAAAGCNCAACCTGATCCGATTGTTTCAATGAAGTATTTTTGTTCTCTTCGACCGTCTTGATGTTGGAAATCTATGCCTGCTNNCTGNGTAACATTGGTGAACTGAATATGATTGGCGAATTCAGCTTGACTAAATCTTTGGCTANACAAGACTAGCAATGCGAGAAATANAGTACTTTTCAAAATGTAACTTTGTGTCAGAGAATCTTCTTTTGGNTTTACTTCANCAGGTTGNGTGTTTGGTCAGAGGAATTTATTGTTACAAATTTATTTTTCTGACTTAGTTTGTTTTCGGATCATCTTCATTACTTCTTGGAATTCAGGTTTCGGATCAATTTCAATAGCGGCTTGAGCTAATTCTAATGCTTGATCCAGGTTTTTTCCTGTCTCAACTAAAAGTTTAGCTAGAGATATTTTGGGAGGGGCTGCGTCAGGTGACAATTTAATTGCCTTTCGGAAATCGGATTCCGCACCGACAAAGTCAGATATCCTTTTTTTGATTTTTCCACGTTGCCAGTATCCCGGAGCCCAATTTGGTTTGTTCAAAAGGCCCAAGCTTAAAGTTGACTCAGCCGCTGTTAAATCATCGAGTTGGGTTTGTAAATAAGCTAAATCTTGCACCGCCTCAACCAAAGTCGGGTCTGCATCAACTGAAAGTTTCAAATACCGAAGTGTTTCCTGCCAATCTTTCTGTTGGGCTAATCGGTGAGCGTGTTGTAGATGATACTCTGATTTTAGGCGTCTAGCCTTTTGTAATTCTTGTTTTCCTTCTTTGATTTTACCTGATTGGAGGAGAACCTGAGCATAAACATATCGATATGCTGAATCTCCTGAGTTTAGTTGTATTGCCTCTTCATACAAACGCTGTGCTTCAATCAGATTTCCTGTCCTTTTGGCAACTTCTCCACGTCCGAAAAAAGCTGGATCGAACTGAGGGTTCAACTCCAGTGCGGTATAGAAGCAGGCGTCAGCTTCATCAAGTCGATTTTGTCTCAAGAGTACTGTGCCAAGATTTTGGTAAACAGGAACAGATTTAGGATACAGTTGTGCTGCCACGGTGTAATAGCGGCGCGCCTGCTCAAGGTCTCCTTGTTTTGCTTCGATTATACCTAGGCTGACATACCAGGGCAATGGGGCTTTACCGTAAAAAGATTTAATTGCCTTTTGATACCATTTGATAGCTTCATCAGGTTGTCTGTTTTTATCGTAAGTATCAGCTAGTGCTCCTTGAACCCGAGATAAGTGCGGTGAAATTTTCAAGGCACGATGAAAAGCGATAATAGCAGGTGGATAATCTTTTAGTTTAACTAAGGAACTGGCCATCCCAACTTGAGCGGGGACTGAATCAGGACGATTAGCAGCCAAACGTTGATAAATTTTGAGGGCTTCTGCCCAGTTCCCATTTTGGAATTCACCTTCGGCTTTACGTAAGGACAGAGCAACCTCATCATCTTGGGAAAGAAGATGAGGTTGGCAGAATAAAATTAAGCTGAGCGTCAGGAGATAAAATCTCAATTGCAAGATTAAACGAGTGAAACAACCATTATGATTTTGTTCTGCACGCAAAAATAAGCCCTCTGTCTTCAATTTCAGGTAGATGGGTCGACCCTAGATGTATTCAAAAAATTTAAGAACATAATTTATAAATATAGTATTCAGAGAATTAATCCATGGTAAAGATATTTATACCTTTTGGTGAAATTACTAGTAGTCCAGCAGAAAGTTAACACAGTAAAATTCAGCCGACTACAGGCATAACAAGACGTGCTATATTATGCCACTTAGGTTTTATTTTGGTTGAATGATTGGTATTATTAAGATAGCACATAAGGGAACTACTTTACTTCTTCCAGTGTCTTTTGCCAGTTTAATTTTGATGATCCATTTCGTTACTACAACTCACTGTTTTCTTGATCGAGTTAATGCCGATATTTGGTTTCTGTTTCGTGTTTTGAACTAAATGACACCACTACAAAACAGCACAAAAAAATCAAGCCCATTGTACACAGGATCATTTAGAAGTGCGAAGTTTAGATACAATGCCAACACGTTCGGCAGAGCGGATGTCGTAGTAGAACACAGTGCATTAGATTCCGTTTTGATTCTTGGATATCCTTGTCNAAANNGGGGCAATAGGTTGCAAAGGTTTGCTCTCGCCCAGTTCGGAAATCTGGATGGTTTGATTTACTGAAACTTGCTCGATTTCATAGATAAACCCACTCGTAAACGTGGTGGTGATTTTTTCGATTGCATCGTAGTTATCTAAACCAAAATGGAGAATAAAATCGTTTTGACATAGATAACTTGCTCCGCTTTTGACTTCAGCAACTTGTACTAGATCCTTGCAGGCAACTTCAACTCTGGTTCCAATACCTGATCGATTGCTAGTTTTCCCAATAATTTGAATTTTTATCCAATTCTTTTGATTCCCACCATCATTTCTCAGAAGTTGTGCTCTTCTATTGCTGTTGGTGATCAGTATGTCTATATCACCATCATTATCATAGTCCCCGAAAGTGGCACCTCGACTTGATGCTTTTTGATGTAGATCATGACCGAAAGGGATAGTAACTTCCCGGAAAACCTCATTTCCCAAATTTTCAAATAGCTGGTTAGTTTGCGAATAAGTTTTTTCAGGATAAATTTGGTTGATATTGTCACAAACATGCCCATTAGCTACAAAAAGGTCCTTGTCACCGTCATTATCATAATCGAAAAAAGTTGTTCCCCATCCGAGAGTGGATAAAGTCTTTTCTCCTATCCCAGAGATATAAGTGATATCGGAGAAAAACCCGTTTCCTTCATTTTTGTAAAGAATTGCTACTTCATCCTGAAAATTGGTGACAATCAGGTCCAAAAAACCATCATTGTTGAAGTCACCAAAATCGGTTCCCATCCCACTCCCCATTTCTCCATTTTCACCTAATGCAACGCCTGCATAAAAAGCAACATTTGTAAACTTTCCATGACCATTATTTTGATAGAGGTAGTTGTCGTTAGTATCATTTGCAACATAGATATCAGGGTCTCTGTCGTTGTCATAGTCACCCCAGACGACCCCAAGTCCACGACCTCGCGTATTGTAAACGCCCGCTTCTTGAGTAACATTGGTAAAAATGCCATTCCCGTTATTTTGGTAGAGTAAATCGGATTCTCCCTGAAAGTCTTGGGGCTGACAATATGTTTCAATGTTATTGAAACGACATGTTTTATGGTTTTCGAAATCAAATTGCACATAGTTTGCTACGTATAGATCTAAATCTCCATCATTGTCGTAATCAGCAAATGAGCAACCCGTTCCCCAGCGAGAATCGCCGACATTTGCTTGATCTGTCACATCTANGAAAGTACCATTNCCATTATTTTTATAGAGGATATTATCTCCATAGTTTGTAACATATANGTCAAGATAACCATCATTGTTGTAATCACCTACACAGCATCCAACACCGTAACNCGAGTCTCCTACTCCTGCTTGCTGAGTTACATCAGTAAATTTCCCTTTGCCGTTATTCTTATACAATTGGTTTATTGGCGTTTCAACAGAATCATGTCCAGGAAGATCAGCACTGTTTACGAAATAGACGTCAAGATCGTTATCGTTATCATAGTCAAAAAAGGCTGCGCCTGATCCCAGCTCTTCAAGGAAATAGAAACGCCCGCTTCGACCGTCTTGGTGTTTGAAAGCTAAACCTGCTTCATTTGTTACATCGGTGAAAGTGACAGCACCCAATGAAGATAGACAATCNATGTATAAGCTAAAAGCTAGGAAAATAAAAGGTTTCATTTGTTCTCATTTTGAATTGCTTCTTTAATTCGTTTTCGATTATCGAGATATTCTNGCTGATGAGGNTGGATTTCCANCGCTTTTTCAATTGCTTGTAGAGCGTCTGTATNATTCTGTAATTTATACATNGCAAAGGCCAATGTGTTCCAGTAGGAAGCAATCGGTTCCGAAGGCTTAGCGTGCATCACCGCATGTTTGGCAAGTTCGAATGCCTGATTCAAATCCTGATCTTCTTGTAGGTAATGCAAAGCCAGCATTTGGNAGGATGGGGAAAAGTCGGGATCAATCTGCAATGATTTTTTGAGATGTTTTACCCCATCTTCATGTTGTGCGAGACGAAGACAAGCTGTACCCAAACCATAGAATGAATACGGGTTACTAGCTTCTATAGAAATAACTTGTTCAAATTCTTTCTTGGCAGTTTCAAAATCGCTTGATTGTAAGGCTATTGATCCGAGCGTCTGATGTGCTTGAATGGAATTTGGGTTCAACTTAACAAATGATTGGTAATAGCTTATTGCTTTTTCTTTGTCTTGTTGCTGAAGCGCGATTGCACCAAGTCGAGCATAAGCAGGGGCGAAGTCAGAATCCATGTCAATTGCCCGCTGGTACTGTTTGATTGCTTCTGGCACGTTATGGCTTTTCAGTGCTGCTTCTGCTGACTCATACCGAGACTGTGCTTTCATAGAATGATATTTTTTTAGGTATCTGTCTCCCTGAGTCTTATTACCTGAGCGATAGTAAGCGGTCGCAATTCGATAGTAAGCACTTTTATTATTCGAATCTTTCTGAATGGCTTGTAGATATTCAGAAATTGCTTGTTGAAACCTAGCCTGCTGCTCGTGAATTAATCCTAGTTGATAGTATGGCAGAGATTGATTTGGATCCAGTTCAACTGCGGTTTGGTATTCAGTCTCAGCTTTATCGAATAGCCTTTTACGGGCGAAGACAACACCTAAATTGTAGTGGGCGGATAACGAGTTAGGGTTGAGTTCAATGGCCCGTTGATAGTGTCGTACTGCTTGGTCAAATTCTCCCCTTTTGGAGTAGTTAGTTCCAAGCTCAACATTCGCTTCAACGGATCTTGGATTTTTGCTAAGTGTCTGTAGCAGGTATCCAATTGCCTTTAAGTAGTGTCCCTGCTTTTTTGCATCAATAGCTTTCTGGATTTCAGTTTCTTCCGCAATACTAACAGAAAATGTAAGTAAGAAACAAATCGCAACATTGATATATATAGCTATATTTGTTTTGGAGAGNAACTTATCCTTGATAACGCACATTTTTATATGGTGAAACCAACGGACCCACCGGAGGTGGTGAAATCAGTTCTCCGTCCTTAACCCAGTTGCAATTTCGAGCTTCCAGTTCATCGATCAGGTATCTTTTCCATTCATTGACTTCGGTTTGATAGTTGGGATCGTCTATGAGATCATGACATTCTCCGGGATCAGCATCTAAATCGAAAAACTGCATTTCATCAATGCGTGGTAACCAGATCAGCTTGCGTTTCCCATTGGTAACATATTGCATCTCCTGTTCTTGAGAATAACAAGTACAATGCTCTCCGTGAATGTACTTGCGCCAACTCTCATTTGATTCTTGGGTCAACAGGGGTAAGACACTTTTGCCATCTACCGTTTTGGGGATTTCAAGGCCTGCTATATCTAAAATAGTCGGCATAATATCACGCAACTCGACTACGTGATCCGCAACTTTACATTCAGACCGAGGAGCATTTTGACAAGGGGTTACAATAAACGGAATATGAGCACTACCTTCATAGGCGTATGTTTTTCTCCATAGGTGATGATCNCCCANCATTTCACCNTGATCGGAGGTAAAGATGAACCAAGTATTNGCAAACGCATCAGGCTGATGCCGTCTCAACCAGTTCATTAAACGACCAATTTGTGTGTCAATGAAAGAGATTGATCCGTAATAACCGGATTGTGCTCGATGNATCTGTCGTTNCGATTTTCTCCCGCGCCATGCGTTAGGGTTCACTGCATCTTGCGGACAGTCATGNCGGTCNGCCCAGGCAGCGACTGAAGGATTTGGCAATTCACTGTGATAGTACATATTAAAATAGTGTTCGGGTGGGACAAAAGGTGAATGGGGACGTGCAAAGGATATGTTTAAAAAGAATGGTCGGGATCTATCCCATTGAGAGATGAAATGGATTGATCTATTCATCGTCCAAGCAGTTGGATGGAGATATTCTTCTGTATGCCAAGGACGCGAAATCCATGAATTCCAGTCAACACCGTGATCATCCGGAGTGAGATCACCTTTTTTCTCTTTATCAAACCAAGTTCGATATTCGTCTTTNAGTCCNTCGGCAAGCATTCTACCCGATTCATCCAGTTCNTGTGTCTCAAANCCCATCTTTGTGCGCTGTGGNGCGAAGTGACCTTTNCCTACAAGATGTGTCTGGTAACCAGCNAAAGCTAGTTCACNNGGCATCGTATGTGGAAAGTCGTTTGGTATAGNGCCTTGTCCTGCCCCCATACCAAGGATNCCAGTATGCCACTGTTTCATACCAGTCATAATTGTTGCACGCGAGGGAGTACAAGATGGACAAGCAGTATANGCATGACGAAACCGTGTCCCTTGTGCTGCTAAAAAATCCAGATTTGGGGTTTCTATATGTGAATTTCCATCTGCTCCCAAACAATCTCCGCGCATNTGGTCCGTCATGATTAAGATAATATTNGGTTTATTCATACTTTTAAATTTTCCTAGTTAACTTGCGTCGCTGCGCACATTGTGCCAAATTTCGGAACTGCGTAAGGTAAATGAGTGTTGCCTCGGGCCAATATCTGATTACTGTTNCGGCATTCGTCTNGTGGGGCTCCCCAATGTGTCCAAGAACGTGCGTTGGCATAGTGACCAACAAAGGCTCGGCGAAAACGAGTCTTTGATTTATTGGAGTGTGATCTGTGAATAACATGACCNCCAAAAAATGCNACATCACCNGATTTCATNACTGCGGGTACTTCATTATCTGGNTACTTGGCTGCGATCTTTCCAAGTCCATTAAGATTAACATCATCNTGACTGACATTTTGNGCTTCATGGNAGATTNGNTCATGTTGCGTTCCTTGGACAAACCAAACNCANCCATTCTCTTCATCAGCGTCATCAAGAGCAATCCAAGCACCACAGAGCGTATCGGGACGCGTTGGAATATAGTAAGAATCCTGATGATAACCTTGTCCAATCTGATCNGGNGCTTTAAGAAAAAGCATCGTTTGCATAGCCATAACGTCTGGNCCAATTAGCCCNTCCAAAACATCTAAAATNCGGGCGTGAAGCAAATATCGTTCGTGAATNTCCAAGTGGNAATGAAGTTGATGTATACGAACATATCGTTGTTCGATTTCTTCAATTGTTGCATCGGGNGGTGGAGGATCAATTTGCCCTGGAACANTGACCTCCCCNCGCATAATGCCAACCGTNTGATTGAGAAGTTCTTGAATATNTTCTTGATTAATTAGTTGNGGGACTATTAAGAATCCATCNTCATGAAAAGCTTTCTTTTCTTCAACTGAAAGAGTGTATGTCACATTTNCTCCTTTTTGGTGTCTAACCCGTTGACNGATCTACGACAAAACTCTTGTNGCTTAGACCATCAGAAAGTCACTATTCTATTCTGTGATTATTTNATTTTCTTTCCTCTTGAGGCGTTTNCACCCATTAATTATATTTGTTTCCCCTCGTTTGGTAAGATTCTCTTGAATCTTTGGTGCCTACTTGGTATCCATTTGTACCAAAGTGTACCTGCTTTCATGAATCCGTTAGAATTCATGAAGCTTACACAGAAGTTTTTTTCTGAACTGACTACATACGCCTCTACCAATTTAAAAACTATGGTCCTATATCCACTGAGGCTAGTAGTTTTTTAAATCCGGATAGCTACTAAAAGCTAGTTTTGAATGTGAATCTCAATAACGTCCTTGTTAAGGGTAATGCCCTTGTCTCTTAAGCCTTCAACTTATTTGATTTTGCTCTCTAATTTACCCCCTCGAGTTTCTAAATCCAGTTTGGTTTTGAACGTTATCATCACTGATGCTTTCAAATGAAAGGTAAATGATTAAGGCACCCTCAAGATCTGCATCAGCTGCAGAAGTATAAAACCCATAAAACAGAGAAAATTGGTAATCTAAACTCCATTTACATTAATCTGTATATAAGAGTAGGTTTCCTTAACTTAGGCCAATCAGGGTAAGCTTAAATTTTATTTGCCTTGTGTGCAGATTATACTACATCTTCATATTAGATTCACGGCTATATTCTGTTGATAGTTATTGGCTTAGGCTAATTGACCAGATTCGGGAACTAACCAGCATCAGTTTTTGACATTTTCATTGACAAACCAAATTGAGAACTGATATACTGCAATATTAGTACTAATGTGTTAGTTTATGGTTAATGTAGCTACACTCAATAACCAGATAGCAATTGATCAATTTTGAAGACGGCGAATTGAATTTGATTTGATACTGGGTTATGGAGATACTATTTTTCGATAGGGGAAGGAAGGCAGTGGCATTTAAAAAATTGCATCGTTTAGATCTTGAAATCATGAAAGTAATATGGGAGCTAGGTCAGGCTACAGTTAGCGAAGTACTAGATACAATCAACCGAAAACTGGCCTATACTACCGTAGCCACCACTATGAAACACTTGGAACAGAAAGGGTTCCTAACCTATACAGTCGACGGCCGAACCTTTGTCTATCAACCACTAATACANGAGGCAGAGGTCTCACAGTCAATGCTCAGCGATTTGCTAGAACGATTTTTTGATAATTCTGTGGAAAGATTGGTTAATACTCTTCTGGAAACCGAACAGATTGACTCCGTTGAACTTGATCTTCTGCAACAACTGATCAACCGTCACAAGGAAGGAGACACTAATGAGTAAGAATATCCTGATTGCCCTACTTAACTGTTCCTGGCAGTGGACCATAATTTTTGTNCTNANCNGGTTTATCGCTGCACGACGTCAAAAACCTAACATCATGTTGTACACGCTGTGGTTTATCGNTTTAATTAGTCTCCCCATTTTGTTCGGATTGAATAATATTGTACCTGGCATCTCCGTAACGGGGTCACAAATTACAAACTTCTTTAAAAACGCAGAAATTCGACAGCAACCTGATCCTATGACCAATGACTTGGTAATCAAATCAACAAAAACCAAGGCGCAGAATCTGATGTTGAGTAACGTAAATACCGAAACCACTCCAAGTCCAGGCAAAAGCCTTTTTTCTACCTCTGATGCACAACCGTCAACTCCAGAGCAATTCTGGCCATGGACAAACTGGCTACTATGTTTGTGGGGGNTTGCCAACTTTGTCCTAGTAATTCGTATATCANTGGGTCTGTGGCGAATCAGGAGGCTGAAGCTTTCCGCCTATGCTGTTGATCATAAATATCAGGATCTTTGTCACCGTTTGTGCGACCAATTGAATGTTAGTCAGACTGTTACTCTCAGAATGTCGGATCAGATCGATTCTCCGGTTTCCTTTGGATGGCGCTTTCCTCACATCCTGATTCCTAAGACAACCACTTTAGATCAATTTGAGTTGATTGTGGTTCACGAATTGACACATATCCGTAGATTAGATTGGCCAGCGAATCTGATCACTCAAATTATCGGTGCCTCCTTCTTTTTCCATCCGATTTTTTATTTGATAACTCAACGGTTAACTGAAATACGAGAGCGTATTTGCGACGATTCAGTAATTCAAATTACAGATCACCGTACTGACTATGCACAATGCTTGCTGGACATGATAAATCTTGGTAATCGAAGGATCCCTTTAGCTTTAGGATTAAACCATCATAAATCAAGATTACAGGATAGAATTAAGTTTATTCTTGATACAAATCGTGAGATTCATCTTAAACCNTTACAATTATCTCAGATGGTCGGTATTATTCTTTTTTTNACCATGTTACCACTACTCTCTACCGCTCAGCTAGTGCCTATACGAACTGTTCAATTCTTGCTCTTTACCCAGACAGATCAACAGCTAACAACAAACAATATCGACGAAGCAGGAAAGAAGATAAAAGACGTCANAAACACAGGTTTTCCTNCTCCTTTGCTAGCGGCAGCTAAACCTGGTCGGGGAGAAACCTCTAAAGGCAAATTNCGGTTACCTNTGAAGCAGAATGTCAATAAAGAATTCCTTAACCACTTATCNAGGACCTTGCAGACAGCACCCACAGAAATCCGTTTGCAGATTGTTACTAAGGTTTTGGNGNNAATCGGGGANTCTGCNGTACCAATCCTAATTGCAGTTTTAAATGACGAGTCTGNTAAAGTACGGAACGCCGCTGTCGACGCACTGGGAAAAATCGGGGAATCTGCTGAGAAGGCCGAGCCTGAAATCGTTAAGGGCTTGGCCAAGGCAGCAACCGATGAATCTGATAAAATCCGTCGTAATGCCATAGAGGAACTTGGCGACATCAACTCGTCCTCACCCGAAGCTATCTCNATCTTNATTAAAGGACTGGNNGATCAATCAAAGGACATTCGTCTGAANTCTGCAGNNACNATAATGGAAATAGGATTACCNGCNAAATCTGCAGTNCCGGCGCTGATAAATGCACTTGGAGATGAATCANGTTCAGTACGTCGAAAGGTCATGTCCGCCTTGGGNNAAATGGGGNCANTAGCNAGATCTGCAGTGCCAAAGCTGATCGAGGCATCTAAAGATGAATCTGATAAAANACGAGAGACTGCCATTGGAGTTCTAGGGAGTATTGGAGAAACTGAAGAGTCAATTAAAAACCGGATCACTCCGATTTTAATTGATGCGCTGACGGATGAAAACAATGATATTCGACGTGAAGCAGCTGATGAGCTTGGCGATATCGGGGCNNCATCNTCTCAAGCGATCTCTGCTTTGATNAGGAGGNTNCACGATGAAGANGATGANNTNCGTGATGAAGTNATAGNATCACTNGGACAAATTGGTNAGNCTACTTTGTCAGAGCTGAANAANGCATCAATTTACGGATCCGATGATACAAACAGAAGGATTGTCCAAGTGTGTAACCAAATTGGGTTACCTGCAGTTCCTTTGTTGAATGAAATGATGAAGGATTTGTCAGATCAAATTGGATACGAAATCATCGATGCTTTGGGAGATATTGGTGAGGAGAAACCATCCGCGGTTGCAAGCATTGAACCAATACTGATTAAAGCTTTAGCGAGTCAATCCGAAGATATTCGCCGTAACGCCGCAGAGGAACTGGGAGATATAAAGGCTTCATCAAAAGACGCAATCCGTGTTTTGTCTAATGCCTTGCTTGATCCGGATAAAGAAGTGCGACGTAAAGCGGCTAAAGCGTTGGGTGAAATTGGTCAAGCTGCTCAAACGGCAGTCCCAGCATTAACGAACTTGTTGGGTGCTGATTCCAAAAGGGTTCGACTTGAGGCGGTCGAAGCATTGGGAAAGATAGGCTCTCCGACTCAGATTGTTATGCCGGCACTGATTAGGATGCTTGGAGACTCATCTGATGAAATTCGTAATAGAGCGATAGAAGCCCTCAGGCAGCTCAGTAAATAGGAATACAAACTCGAACAGGTATCCAAACGACTTGAAAGCAGACTGATTACCAGGAATGTGACGTCATGAGCACAATAAGTTGAAATTAGTAGGATCAAGGATTGCGTTGCTGGCGCTAGTCGCATTTGCGAGTTTGTTGTGCGCATACTTTATTTTGTCAACAAAACCNGCAGGTAGCAAAGATAATCGGCACCCCTTACCATATCCCTCCAAACTTCCCTATAGACGGATTGGAAATATTTGCCAAAATCGAATTAGGGAGCCTTCTGGAATTACTTATCACCCCAAACGGAGAAATCTATTTGTCATTGGTGATGAGGGGTATATCTATGAAATGACAANGGTTGGTAAGGTAATTCGCTCTAAACGTTTGAAAGGGAAAGATCTTGAAGGAATCACTGTCAATCCATTTAATGGCCACCTTTATGTTGTTGTTGAAGGTAACGATGCTATTCTTGAAATAGACCAAAAAACTCTGCGAATTATCCGAAAGTTTGAAATAAACCGGAAATTCAATGGTCGGGAATTACTGAAGAAAAAGGGACACGGGTTGGAAGCAATAGTCTTTGTTCCTGANCCATCACATCCGGAAGGAGGTACATTTTGGGTTGGGAACCAATCTTTTGATCTTCGGCCGGGTAAGGAACCTTCAATAATATGTCAAATCAATATTCCGATCCTCTCGTCTAGTAAAAAGAAGGCTAAAGGGAAGATTATCGGTTTTTTTTCTATGGATACGATTGACATTTCTGGACTCGCCTATGACACAAGACGCAATCAACTAGTTGTCATTAACGATAAGCCCAATTTGTTACAGGAAGTGGGTATCGATGGTCAAGTTCTCCATCAATACCAGTTGCCGGGAAAAGATCAGGAAGGTGTTGCGCTGGACACTATGGGATATATTTATATCGCACAAGAAGACGGGGAGATTGTCAAATTCAAAACCCGTTAAAAGAGAACATATGAAGTTTTGAAAGGCAAGCTAAAAATGATCGGTGACAACCACCAAATTCGACAACACAAGATTTTTCGCTGGATGCTCGTGATTTTATTGGCAACTGGCTTTGGGGTTACCATCGGGTTTGGGAAGAAGGTTTCTCTGACCGAAATTCCTGCTGTGGTCCAAGATACGATTGTCCGTGAAATCGGTCAGGCCCTGATAGATAAAATCGACCGGGACAAGGATGACGATGAAATTGTGTATGAAGTGGATGCCGAAGATGATGGAATTGATATTGAGCTGAAAATTTCCAGCGATGGTACCCTTCAGAAAAAAAAGGTTGAGGAGGAAATTACTCTTTCTGAACTTCCGCAAGTTGTGCGTAACACGATCACTAGAGAGATCAGAAATCTTTGGATCGAGGAAGTAAGGTGCA
>PBXZ01000138.1:0-28030 GCA_002729415.1 Candidatus Poribacteria bacterium
GCCAGAGCGGATATCTTTGTCGCCGCTTGGAATGTGACGAGCTAGACTCAATATCAATCCGATGGCATGGTCCGCAACGCTATCGCTATTTGCGCCTGGAGTAGTAGTCACGCAAATACCGTTTTGGGTTGCAGCATCAACATCAATGGCATCGAAGCCGACACCAGTTCGGGAGATAATTTTTAACCTGCCTACATTGGAAAGGACTCGTTTGGAATAAGGGAAACTCGATGTTATCAGCCCGTCTGCTTGATTTAAAATTCCGATAAGTTCATCTTCCTTTGGTGCTTGCTTAAAGTAGTTTAAAGATATTTTACAGTTATGCTCCCTCAAAAATGAAACAGCTTCACTTCTTTCCCAAACTGGGTTGCGATAGACAGATACAATTGAAACATTGTCCATAATCTGAGTTGCCTTCAGTGTTATGCCATAGAATATATAATGATTTGCATTATGAATTGATTCATAATGTTAAGTATAAATTGCAGTTCGGGATCTATTAGGCAGGGTTGAATTGAACTACTAGTTTCTCTGCCCATGCGCGATTAGCATCAATTGTTCGACCTGCGTTATGAGGAGTGTGTACAACATTGTGTCGTTCCAATAGAGGATCATCAAGCGGTAACGGTTCTAAGTCCCAAACATCCGCTGCAAGACTGAGTTCATCTGCCAAAACTCGTTTTCTCACGGCTTCAATATCGCATATTAACGCTCGAGTTACCAATACTACTAAACAGCCTTTAGGTAATGCATTGATATGATCAGCNGTGACNATACCNCGNGTCGAGTTNGAAAGNGGNACCATNGGGACAAAGATGTCGGCATCTTNGACTAANTTNTTAAGGTGCCACTCTTTNCGAGTTCCCGCTCGGTGGAAGCATGGCTCNCTGGCAAAAGGNTCCCANGTGGCAACATCAGCACCTAACATGCTAACAAAACTNGCNTATCGNCTACCAATGTTACCNGCGCCCACGATTCGGACNCGTTTNCCNGCAATTGTGCCACTGGNGAAATTTGGGTTGTCACCAAATTGATGGCCACGAGCTCCTGGCAAGCCCTTGTTTTCAGGTGGATTATAATTCCAAGGTTCCAAATTGGTAATAATTTCATGATGAAGCTGTGGGATTCTTCTGAGACCGCACAAGGTCAATGCTAAACCATACTCGGAAACCGATTGTCCCCAGAATCCTTCACTTGTTTGATTATATACTTTNATTTTAGCTTCCTCCAGGTAGGCAGGAAGATTATCTCCGTCGAGGTTACTGCGGTAACTGCCTTGAAAGGTTGCTTCCTGTAGATCTGTGAATGTCTTCAAACAGTCTAGTGTTACGGTCACACCCAAGCAAGCTAATCGCTGAATGNCAGTNGTATCCNGNACAATTTGACCAAGTTNCCTGTTNTCGCCATGTTCCAGCCGAATAAACTGCACNTCTCCTTCNTGTTGCCATAGTTGGTGGAAATGGTCAGCGGCAAACGGCCATGACAAGTCAAAATCCGGGGCTACAGTAATTAAGCTACTCATCTTAACTCCAGTTTAATTTATATAGAACAAAAATTGTTGATTAAACCCTGTTGGCTTGGATAANTGAGNCCAAATCAGGATGGATTCNAAATACGATTTAGCTAGCTGNAAAAGTCGTNTCAAAACCTGAATTTNAACTGCTATGGTTGGTTCAAGTTGCGACGAAATCAGCTTGCTGAGNTANCANNATNTGGTATAAGTATTTAGGCTGTGNGCNGAATTTCATTCTTTAGCANTTTTAATCTCATCTAAGTTCAAGTTTATTGTANGGNGGCTTGTTAGGATCGAGTTGACNTGGCAGTTATAACATAATCGAACGTTNCTTGTAAACGATTAGTAGAATAGGCAAACAAGTCATCATCTATATTTGAAATNTGGTGNCAACTAAACTTTCGCANGGNTTTTCTCGAAACTTGTTGTAGGATAGAGATGATANCNGATTNCTGGTTCATCAGGNCTTTATAACACTCGAGTTTAGCATTTTTCATAGNCTGAAATCGATCATCCAAATTGTGCTTATTTTTCCCGTTCATCATTTCTATCAGTTGCTGGAGGTGGTTCGGGAGACAATTCGGAAATCTTATCTCGCAAATCTGGACCGATTTCAATCTGCAAGGATTTTAATGAGCCTTCTAATTGATCTAGGCTACGAGCCCCAATAATTGGAGCAGTTACTGTTGGATGACTTGCTACCCATGCAATAGCTAAACCTGCGGGTGAAAAACCATACTGCTGAGCAAATTTAGTGAAGTTATCGGCTGTCTCGTACATCCATTCTGCATTATATCGAATTTTATACGTTTGGTTTTCAATTAGCCTGCCGCTTTCGGGTTTATGGTTAGATCCGTATTTTCCTGTCAGTATCCCTGCACCCAGTGGGCTATAGGGAATGACTCCCAAATTTTCGGCTTCTGCTAGTGGCAATATTTCGACTTCAGCTTGACGTTTAACCAAATTGTACATTGGCTGGATACATTCAAATCTTGATAGATTCTCTTTTTCGGCAATGCCAAGTGCTTTTGAGATTTGCCATGCGGCGAAGTTACTGGCTGCAGGGTACAGGATTTTTCCTTGTTTGACTAAATTGTCTAGGGTTTTTATTGTTTCTTCTACTGGTGTATTATCATCAAAATTATGGATGAAATAGAAATCAAGGTAATCTGTTTTGAGTCGAGCTAAACTCTTTTCAATACCAAGCATGATGTGTTTGCGGTTGGCTCCTTTAGCATTCACGTCATTACCTGTGGGGCCATAAACTTTGCTGGTTATAATTACTTCATCGCGACAATCTGAGATAAGCCTTCCCAGTATTTCTTCCGACATTCCATTATTATAAATATCTGCGCAATCAAAGAAATTGATCCCTGCTTCTCGGCAACGATGAAACATTGCAGCTGAAATCAACTCATCGGCGTCACCACCAAAAGACATCGTTCCAAAGCATAAAGATGAAACCATAATTCCGGTGTTTCCAATCGGTTTATATTCCATGTTTTTTTGAATTTCCTTTTGAATTTCATAAATTGTTTAAGTTTGTAATCAACAATGTGATTCGTCTGTATAGTTGAGCAAAAATGATCTGAAAGTGACCTGTAATTTAGTAGTGAGGTAATATTATCTGTCCTTCCATATATTTGACAGCCTTCCCCGATAACAGCACTCGATCTCCTTTCAATTCACATTGGATGATGCCGCCTCGTGGAGAAAGTTGCTTGCCGATAAGTTGACTTTTTCCCAGCTTTTTTGCCCAATATGGTGTCAGTTCACAATGGGCCGAACCAGTAACAGGATCTTCATCGATCCCAAATTTTGGGGCAAAGAAGCGGCTAACAAAATCAACGTTTCGCCCTTTAGCGGTAATGATGACGCCACGTAGGTTAAGGGATTTGAGTTTCTCAAAGTCAGGTTTGATGGTGAGGATATCATCCTGTTCGTCATAGACAGCCATATAATCTTCAGCTGATAGTACTTCTATTGGTTCTTTTCCCAAACTATTTCTTAAAGTCTGTGGCATTTTACAGGGAGATGGTGGTTGAGATGGAAAGTCCATAACTAACAAATCATGGTTGCGATGTACAATTAATTCGCCACTTCTTGATGTAAATGTGATTGTGTTTGTAGGATGGCCGGTCAATTCGAAAATGACATAAGATGCTGCCAGCGTAGCATGCCCACATAGATTAACTTCTGAAGNAGGAGTAAACCATCTAATATGGAATTCTGATCCCATTGGGACATAATAGGCCGTTTCGGAAAGGTTGTTTTCCTCAGCGATCGCTTGTAGNGTGGAATCTGGTAGCCATACTTCAAGGGGNCAGACNGCCGCCGGGTTTCCGGAAAAAACCTGGTTNGTAAAGGCATCAATCTGATATAACGTCAGTTCCATATNTATTTGTCTTTAGTTTACGAGTTACNAAGCATATGGATATGGTACACNAAATTGNGTCTAGGTTGATTGGATATTTAAANTTATCCTATTCCCACNATGAAACTGGATGCCATCCCATGTTGTAGGTTGNGATATTGAATGTTGCATTAACAATGCTCCAGATTCCTCCCATTGTATAATCTCCAAGTATTAAACCAACGAAAAATGGTATNGCCTTGCGGTATGTTTTTAACCCGCCATANTTGAGAATNGNNAATTTTAGCAACCAACTAATAAAGACCGGAACCCAAATGTAAACCATCTCAGCTGGACTGACTCCTAGGACAAAGCCAATGGGATGAAGTGGCCACCAAAGAAATCGCATTTTCATAGCTANTAGAAGGCTTGTAATCCCGAAGCCGATGCCCATAAAGGCCATCGTAGAATAGTCGTGTGGGGTNGGGGAAGTCAACCATACTTGAAGGCGATTNGTAAAGCTTTCTCGACCCATATGTGCAACTTCCGACCAGTTACCAGCACCATAGTGATATGAAAGGTGNAGGTAAATTATAAAATTAATCGGTATNCCAACTAACAAGGCAATGATTACAATTGATAATAGTTTCCTGATGTTTGTTTTTGATTGTTCTCCGATTCTGAATCCCTCAAGNTGATTTGGCATTGGATGAGCAGCCTGNTCACGAGTCAGCCCGTAAAAAAAGGAAAGAATGGTCAGGTTNCGTGGACCGATAATCCGTGTTCCCAGAGTCTCAGTAATCGCGCGTGACGGGTCTATCATTAGCATTTCGTGCACAGCAAGCCCAAGCCCACTTCTGATNTTGGTTACCCCAATTCCTATGAAGCAATATATTGCCAAGAAAAGCAGGATAATCCATNAGGACAGTCCAGANTTGTAAGAGAAAANCAGGAAGAAAATAAGTGCTAANACGATGCCCCAAATAGCAGTNCGATAANTCATTGGCTCNTTTGATTCATCGATAATGTTTTGGGCCATGAACACTTGTANGAAAATCTGTTTTAAGTGATTACGNGCTAGCCAAAGTGTCAGGATNCCTAATCCTATCCAGGCACCCATNGACTGTTCAATGAAATGTAGGTTACGCAAACCCGTCGTGGTTCCGACNAACAACNGTNCTATTTTTTTTGNTAGATAGAAAAACCATGCTGAGAANGAAAGGTCTAGCGGCATAAAGAAAGAGAGACCAATAACAAANGGTTGAAAAGATATGCGTGTTTGNCCCATATACNCCCATGGCTTATCTGGAAATTCTATGANACGCCATCCTACCGGAATATATGGGAGTGATGNATGNAAAGCCCGTAAGCCGTTTAAAAAACTAATGCNAGCTGCTATAGAAAANCCAATCCACATTAATTTGTTCTTTANGAAGGATGAANCATCCNGACTCATTTCCNAAGGCATCCATGTAATAGGATAAGTGAGTCGCTCATAATCTGTAAGCTGTTTTCTGATAATCACATTGAGNCAGATTAGCATTGCNTAAAGTGCAAACAGAAATCCNGACCAGTATAGTGTTGGAACAAGCCAAGCTNAAACAAGATTTAAGTTGAATAGTGAAGAATCACCTGANAAAAATGGGTCTAATACCCTCATGTCTCTTGGNGTAAACCAATCAGGTATGTATCTCCAAAATAGGTCTCTCCACTCGTTTTCCACAGTAGCGAATTTAAATGGATGTGCTATGGGNCCTAAAAACCTTGTCATTCGGTNCCCGGAGAGAGTTGAGACTGCAACAATCATGACGTAGATGACTAANTTNTCAGANTCTGTGAATGCAGATTTCGGNGAAAANTTTCTTATCAGNAGATTTATCAAAATCAGCCCGAAAAGNGTNAAAATGGCATTGCTAAAGAGCGACATATAGGTATGATTNAGTCCCTTTAGAAAATCATTCATTGAAATCCAGTAGGAGTTTACAATAACCAAAATAAGACCAGTTATAATCACACGAAGTCGGACATTATNANTGTNATTTTTAGTTGANAGGGAAAGTTCNCTCATAAAAAGNAACCTGAATTTGAATCTTGAANTTGNANCGGACAGNGNTAATGAATCATAGTCTTATTTCAAGNCTTTGGCGGTGAAATTATCTANACATTATATTCGAAAAATTAAAGCGAGTTTAATCTTTAATCATTTAAGTACGGTTNAGTNGCTGNAGTTTTTTTATNCGNTTACTTAANCNTTAGATTGATTTTAGAATACGATTAACTNTNAGGTNTAAATGGGNCNCCAAATAGTCATATTTGCTCATTTTNATATGTTTATATNTAGTTTGGTATATGATTNGAAAAGTAATATCAGGTAAAAACGAAAGTCGTTAGTNCTCTAAAGTTTGGTGAATGTTTTTATCCTGTCAATAGNTTTATTAGNTNTTAATTGGTTNCTGTNNTTTTGAGCNGCTTATTGTCTTTAAGGATAAATCGCAAAACGTGAGAATGATAATTCAAGNCGAAAANACCTCTTATTCTGTCGGCTTTTGGATTATTCCNATNTCTNAATCCATTCNTGGNAAACNTCCCTCCANATGTAGGCCAACNAGGCTANGNCNTCAAATGGTNAATTGGGTTAGGATTACGTAANTGAGTNGTTTCTNNGCCAAATTCATGATCTTTGAAATCNCCATGNACAAATATGAATCTGTTTCNGAAGTTAGGTTTTGTGCTTGGATTTGGGATATCATTTTAAACNCAAAGTAAGTCTTCCNAANGAGGGGTAAGNTTCTAGCTGTTGATNGTTAATTNGTTTTAGGATNNAATCAGGTTTNATAATATTANATATGNCAAAANAATACATCAATAGAGCTTAGCAGATGATAAAAGGTAATANATGTCGTCNGATTNGGTNGTCGNTATCTGTCNTNTGGCAATGTTTTNTCCNGTCTAGTNGNATATGNTNTGTGACACNAGATGTGNCCTTAAATCAAGAATTAGTNATTGCATTTTCTATGGNNATCNNCACTCCAACATATTTCTTGTAGATGAGAAAGGGAAACTTGAACCGCTAAACCTTACCCAGNAGNAAGNCCTAGGNNANNGTAANGGTCACNNAACTTGGTCNCTGGATGGAACTCAAATTGCTTTCGATACTAATCGTAAAGGCAAAGCAAATTATGAAATNTTCCTGATGGATGTCGATGGTGCGAATCCGAAGNATTTGAGTAAATCAGATNAAGATGATAAAGAACCCGCTTGGTNCCGATAAGGAAATAAGATTTTTTTCAAGTCTAAACGCGATNGCAACTTGGAAATCNACCTTAATGAATGCCAANGNGGNAAATTCCATTCGATTNACTAATCANCCTAAAACGGAAAAGGNGTNTAATNGGTCTCCGGNTNGCAAATCAATTGTGTTCATGTCTAANCGTGGTGTCGGAAATTGGGATATCTACAAGATGGATNCGGNTGGGCAAAATGTTGTTCGTTTGACTGATGACCCCGCAAAGGATGANAGGGCTTCATGGTCACTAGATGGGGAAGGATTGCATTCACCTCTACTCGTAGTGGTAAGAGCGCTGGTATTTATGTAATGGATGCAGTTGATGGACAAACCGTAAAAAAATTGCTAAGGCTGGAGTGGCTTCATATTGGTCACCTGATGGTACGAAGATAGTTTATACTGTCCAGCCCAACCTTTTAAACTTGCCATTTTGGATTTAGCACAAAAATAAAGACATAAACATGGGAATAGTAGCACATCTATTTCCCGTCTTGGAAAGGTGCATAATGGAGCTCAGTAGAGTTGATCGAGAAATTGAACGCTTTTTGGGGGTTGGTGAAGCAGTGATTTGAGCTTAATGGAATTACTGATCAGAGAAACATGATGGTGGATGTCATTTCTACTATGTGCTTGACATTCTATTAAGGCATGCATTGTGTAGACTTCAATTTGCATTGAGTTATGTAACGTATCGAAACAATTATTATTTGTAAAAGGAGATTGTAGAATATGTATCGATTTTTTCCTATGTGGGTTTTTGTTTTGCTGACGCTCGGACTTGGTGGCAATGTATGGATACCTATGGCTGAAGGAGGCGAATTCATGGGGGCGTGGCTCTTGAACGATGGAGGAAAAGTCATGAAAGATTCCTCTGGTCGTGACCGTCATGGTGAGATTACTCTTGGTCCAGGAGCTAAGTGGATTAATGGTCCCTATGGGAAACCGCGTACAGCGCTGTTCCTTGATGATAAGACGTTTTGTCGTGTTGAGGATGCTGGTGGAATATTCGATACGCCGGAGGGCATTACTGTTGGGTGTTGGACTATAATTTCAGGCCTTCCCGATTGCTGTAGCGGTATTCCTCGTAAAATGGATAGTGCAGATGCTGGTGGGTGGGTATTGCATCCATCAGCAGATGGTGGTGGATGGAAACTTTTCTTTTGGGCACATGCTGGTGTATGGGTTGGAACTGGTGCTGCCAGCGTCCAACCGATGGCTGATCCAAATCCGGGGAAATGGACGACGAAAGATTGGGTCCATATTGCTGCCACCTATGATGGTAGTGTCGTTAAAGTTTTTGTAAATGGTGAAGAAAAAGGTAAAAAGAAAGGTGAAGTTAATGATATAGATCCCGGCGATGGTCCGTTAGGTTGGTCTCATGATGTGTTCAAACGACGGCATCAAGGAGCTGTTTCTGAAACTTTTATTTATGACGAAGCAATGCCAGCCGCGGAAATTAAAGCAATAGTAGACAAGGGATTGGCCGAAACGCTGGCGGTGAGAGCACTTGGCAAATTATCGACTTCTTGGGGCATCTTGAAAAGGAAATATTAATTTTAAAAATGAGTATGGAGTATTTTGGATTACCATGTTTTTAAATTGTATGCTGGGAACTAGGCCGTGTATACTACGTTATGGTTGTGTATAATATATATTTTTATTTTCCCTCTTTAGGTTTTATATGTTCTGTTCTTAGGTACGCAGATGTTAAGATCTTCCCTATTTATCTTAATGAACTTGGATGCTGATGGGAAAATGGACTTTTTGCAAAAGTCAGGATTTGAGTTTGAGTTCAAGATTGTAGNTGGTGATTATGATATCGTTGTTACTGGTTACAGTGAGGCCAATAAGAATGAAGACGACCCGGTTTTGGCTGAATGGATTAAAACGGAAGATGGACATGAGTGTAAGTTAAGAGCAGGTTACTAATAATTGAGATATGTTACGGGTGTGAGAACTCTGCCATAAGGTAGAAAATAGTCTCTATAGAAGTAACCGAAAGCTCTGATATATTGTGTGTGATTAGCATTTAAGTGGCTGGTTATGGGAGATGTAACTTTTTTATTGTTTTGCTAATTGTGCTTGATTTTGTTCTGCTTGATTTTGCCCTGAATTATAGCTATCCTATAGTTTTAGTTTGAAATAATTTACATGTAATGAAGAGTTCCAATCGTAGTTTTTAAAGCTAAAGTGGTTTTGTGGTTAAGTCAAGGGAGTATTTAGGATGTCATCGCAAGAGGCAATTGAGCATTTGGAAGTTTATGGTTATTGTTTAATAGAGAACGCAATTTCAGCAGAGCAGTGCGATCAGATGGCGAAAAAATACTTTCAATTGCATGAAGATCCCAATTCCTACTCGGATTTCCAAAGCTCTGGTGAAATTGGTGGAATCAATCAAACACTTTTCGGAACTATCAATAAAGACGAAATGTGTTGGGATTGTATTGCTCATCCTAAAGTGCTTGAAGTTGTTCGTTATTTTCTGGGGCCAAATGCAAGATTGGGAGAAGCTTGTACGAAGTGGATTAAGCCTGGCGCAACAATGGGTGGTCTCCATGTGGATTCTACACACGATTTGCCACAACCTTTCCCTGATGTTCCGTGGTTAATTAATTCTATTTGGATGATAACTGATTTTACGGAAGAAAATGGTGCGACAGTTTTTGTCCCCATGAGCCATAAATCTAGACGAGGCCCAGTGGGGTTAAGTCCTGATGACAAGCGTATTTGTTCTATAGTCGGTTGTCGTGGATCAGTGGTATTGTGGCACGGAGGTGTTTGGCACACTAATGGCCCCAACATTAGCCAGGGAGATCATCGAATGGCATTGAATATTGCTTATTATCCAGCTTGGTGGAATTGCGCACGTGANGGTGGCCACCAACCGGTTTTTCCAGAAGAGTTTGAACGGATGCCGAAAGAACTGCAGGATCTATGTCGGCACAAAGTTGGTNGCCATCGGTCTGAGGTTTATGAGTTTTGATAGTTTTCTCGCGTGCACTCACCTGTTTTGTTTTCTTTTTAAGCCGATTTGATGCTTGGGGTCATTTTTGTCTATTAGTTTAAGAGATTTTTGTTTTGAAAGATTCATTAAGAAGAAGGTTTTATGCCTACATTTACAGCCGATGAGTTAAAAGGAATTGCAATAGATAACTTCGAACGATTAGGTGTTCCTTCAGAGGAAGCAGAAATTGTTGCTGATCATCTGATTGAAGCTAGTTTGTCAGGGGTCGATTCCCATGGTGTTTTGCGAATTCCCCAATATTCTGAATACATNCGACAAGGACGGATTGTCTCCGGTGCGAAGATAGAAATTACACAAGATACGCCGTCAAGCGCATTGGTTAATGGTAACAATGGATTCGGTCAGATAGTTGTCAAAAAGGCTATGGATTTAGCAGTGAATAAAGCTAAGGAGCTTACTATTAGTGCTGTTAGTGTACATAATTGCAGTCATACAGGACGCCTTGGAAGTTATACAGTAGCGGCAACTCGAGAAGATATGATCGGGATCATAATGGTAAATGCTGGTGGTTGTGGTCAACAAGTTGCTCCGTTTGGTGGAATTGGTAGGCGTCTTTCAACTAATCCTTTTTCAATTGCTGTTCCTACCGGAGGGGAAATCCCGATTGTTTTGGATATGGCAACCAGTATGGCACCGGAAGGGAAACTGCGTGATCTTTATAACAAAGGGGAAGAATTACCGGAAGGTTGGATAATTGATTCTGATGGAAATCCTTCCACAAGTACAGCGGATTTTTATGATTTCCCAAATGGCGCGTTACTTCCATTTGGCGGTGTTTTTGGACATAAAGGGTTTGGTTTAGCGTTGATTGTTGATATTTTAGCGGGAGGTCTGTCTACAGCAGGATGCTGTCGTCCNGATATGCCGCTGGATCCACATACTGATGGTGCTTTTATTTCTGTGATTGACATCCAAAAATTTACGCCGTTGAAAACCTTTTACCAACAAGTTCAGCAATTGGTTGAGCACGTTAAATCTTCTCCTACTGCTCCTGGGTTTGATAGGATTTTTGTCTCTGGAGAACCAGAAGCAGTTACCAGGGAGAAAAGGTTGAAAGAGGGAATTTTTGTTAATGATGTCCTCTGGCAGAAAATTCAGTCGATTCATACGTCAGATAGCTAAATTGGATCTTTCCCTCGTGAATTTTTCGTGATGAATTACCTGATTTTACCAGTTAATCTTGAAAAATTTGAATCAGCATTTTTCAATACAGATTATCCACGGTTGTTATTGGACACCAGCGTGCGGTGAATAAAGCGTCGAAAAGTGCTTCCTTGGCTGGGTTGGTGTCGATACGCCGGAGTGCTAGTGCGGCGTAGAAGCGGTTGTATCGGTCTTCATCATCCAGTGTTGTTTTTAGCATGGGAATAGCAGGAGATGCTTGCGATCCGGATTTGGCTAGAGAAATGGCTGCGTTCCGTCGAACTCGGTAATCCGGATCTGCTAATTTCTGTCCCAGCAACTTAACTGTGGAAGAATCGAACGAACCAATAGTCCCCAATGCTTCGATGGCGTTTCGACGGACCCACCAGTGATCATCATTGGTACGATTGGCTAAGGCAGGTATTGCCGTTTCTGCTGAGGGTCCAATTTTTGTCAGAATATCAGCTGCCACCGCTCTTATCCACCAATGTGGATTTGATGATAGTACCTCAGTTAGTTCTGATACCGTAGGAGTCCCAATGAATGAGAGCTTTTGAGCTGCTTCACCAGCTGTCGGATTTGTACCGTGCAGGTTATCCGGTGTTTTGGCGGTTGTCTCTCCAATAGAATCTAAGGTTTCTTGTTCCATAGCATTAATTAGATCCGGCACAGAATTTCCATTTTTAATCGGATTTTTGCCACCCAGCCAATTCCAGACATCCTCTGATACTTCGTCTTTTTGGCCATTTTCCCATATTTTTTGCTGGTGATTCCATGATGGTTTGTTTGGTTCTTGCATCCTTGCAAACTGGAATTTGAGCATGTAACGTTTTTTTGTACTGCGATTTTTAGTGGCACGATGCCAAGCATCAAAATGGACTAAGGTTACCGTGCCTGCTTGTCCACACAACAATGCCTCCGGTTCAGTAGCGTGTTTTGGGTCATCATTGCTGATAGACTTACAAAAGTGCATTCCTGGTAATAATGCAGTTGGTCCCATATCTTCGTTAGTATCTTGTGGATAGTAGAAGGCTAAAACCCAATGGAATCGGGGGTGTCGGATATTATGGTCAAAAACATAGCAGTCTTTGTGCCACTGTTGACCGCCTCCGCTTGGAGCGTTGAGATGGCAATGGCGATGCGGATTCATGGTATAACCCTCGCCTAAAAGGCTGATTAGAGCTCCTTGCAAAGNCGGGTGGTCAAAGACTCGCTGGATCTTAGGNACTCGGGGTAGGATATTGTTTCCNANATTTCCTTCACCCTCAAACATCGATTCGATTTGTTGATAGACCTCCTGATGAAAGTTAGGTCCACAATCTACATGCAATTGCAAATAGCCGTTGGTGATAAACTGCTGGATTTGCGAATCGCTAAGCAAGTATGTGCTGTCCATCTCTATCTCCTCTTGGTTGATTTGGCTAAGCAAGCAATTTTATGGCTTCAGATGCTAACATCACTGTCTTGCGGTGTCAATCGGAAATCAGTTAAACTGATGACAAAATTACGTAGCTGTTGTTCACTTAAGGAGAAAATAAAATGAAGATTAAAGNGGTTCGGGCGATTGAAATAGAACTTAATCCACAACCGAAAACATCCCCTCGTCCGTCAACCCGAGACAAAGAGCTAGTNATGAATCGACCCATCGATCGCTATCCTAAGTCTGGTACTGATGGCGATTGGAAACGTCCTGCTTGTATCATCACAGCTGAGGATGGAACTTGGGGGTTTGGGATCTCACTCTTTGGTACCCCAGTGGCTTCGTTGATCAATACTGTTTATGCACCACGACTTATCGGTGAAAACTGTATGGCGATTGAGAAATTGTGGGATATGATGGTGCGATTATCAACGCCTTTTGGAGCTTCGGGTTTAGCTAGCTATGCTGTTAGTGCGGTTGATTGTGCCTTATGGGATCTAAAAGGCAAGATATTGCAGCGTCCTGTTTACGAGTTGCTGGGGGGACCACAAAAAGAGAAAATTTTCTGTTATGCTTCTGGATTTGATCAAGAATGGTATATGGAGTTGGGCTTCAAGGCCACTAAGCTGTTTTGTCCATACGGCCCTGAACATGGAATGGAAGGGTTAAGAAAATTAGAAGAAATGGTGGCTGATGCGCGCCAGCGGATTGGTGACAACATCGAGTTGATGTTAGATGCGTGGACCGCTTTTGACGTAGAGTTCACCGTGCGCCTAGCTGAGGTTTTGAAGCCGTATAAACTTAAATGGATAGAAGATTACATTTCGTCCGAGGATTTAGTAGGTTACCAAGCTGTACGACAAAGAATTCCTTGGCAAACATTGGCTAGTGGAGAACATTGGTATTTACCAACTGTTTTTGCNTCTGCTGCTAGTCGGCGTCTNGTCGATATTTTTCAGCCTGATGTNTTGTGGTGTGGTGGTATTACATCTGCTATGAANATCTGTCATATTGCTCAAGCTANTGGCATCACTGTTATCACGCATGCAGGTATGAATTATCCATATGGACAGCATCTAGCTTTTGCCATGCCATCTATTACATGGGGTGAGCGCTCTGAAGGAGTGTCCCTACCGGGNNTACCGCTGGAAGAAATGGTCAAACTGCCTGGTACCGCTGTTATTCAAGATGGATATCTGGTTCCATCCGATGCACCTGGATTCGGGTTGGAAATAGATCAAGAATGGATTGAACATGTCTCTCGATGATAAGACAATATAACATAGNGCAGAGAATTGAATTATGAAAGACAAAAATTCGGCNTTATCTCCAAACGTGATTTGGATTTTTGGCGATCAACATCGGGCACAGGCACTGAGTGTGATGGAAGATCCAAATGTGCAGACTCCTAACATCGATCGGTTAGCGGTCTCTAGTCGAACTGGTATTGCGGGTTCGCCTTTGTGTTCTCCATTTCGTGGGTCTTTGCTGACNAGTCAGTACCCACATCGATGTATTCCTGGTCATGATATTGCNTTNCCNAANGGNATGCCNACAGTNGCAACAGCNTTNANTCATANTGNTTACCAAACAGCCTANATTGGAAAATGGCATGTNGATGGTGCTNTTCATCGTNNATCCGATACTCGNCCNGCNTTTCAGTATGTTGATCCNANCCGNCGAGGTGNTTTCGATTANTGGCTTGGTTATGAAAATAATAATANNCAATANGATTGCTGGGTACANGGTCACTATGAAGATGGTACACCNATCGATTCCTATCAACTTCATGGTTATGAAACAGATGCCTTGACAGATTTATTAATCGAATACTTAGGGAATCGGAGTTTGGATCAGCCGTTTTTTGTTGTATTATCGGTTCAGCCTCCGCACAGTCCTTACATTGCCCCGCCCAAGTTTATGGAGCGACATCGATCAGAAGCAATCCAACTTCGTCCGAATGTGCCATCGGTTGACCGTGTTCAGCAACAGGCCCGACACAGCCTTGCAGGATACTATGCCATGATTGAAAATCTGGATTGGAATGTCGGTCGTATTTTGCAGACACTTGGGAATACCGGATTAGCTGATCAGACTATTCTAGTTTTCTTCTCTGATCATGGTGATATGCATGGATCTCAGGCTCGTATTCTCAAATGCGTGCCATGGGAAGAATCAATCCGTATCCCTTTTTTAGTTTGTGGGTCGGGCATCGATACGGGTTTGGATGATTACCCTGAATTGATCAATCATGTTGATATTGCACCGACCACGCTTGGACTTTGTGGTATCGATGCACCAGAGAGCATGGTTGGTGTTGATTATTCCGGTTATTTCGCGTCGGATCGACAAAAACCGATCAATCCACCTGATTCTGCTTTTTTGCAACTGGTCGATCCAGGATGGATCTATGGTTTTGCTTCCGATCGAGAACGACCATGGCGTGGGATAGTCACAAATGACGGTTGGAAGTATGTGGTATTGGAGGGCCAACCTTGGTTGATGTACAATCTTAATGATGATCCATATGAACTAGCCAACTTGGCATTGGATGGCCGATTTAAACAAGAACGACAGAATCTGCAGGACAAGCTAATGGATTGGATTACCCGTACGGGGGATATGTTCGAATTACCAGAGATTTAATCTTTAGTGGCTGGTGGTTGATAATGGAAATGTATAAGGGAGAAGCATATACATGAAAGTTACGGAAATTGAAGTTCACGAGGTTGTGCTTGAGTATCAGGATTTTTTGGCTTACCAACTGAATCACTACTATGGTCCGACGAAACGGGTAGTTTACATAGTTCATACTGATACTGGGTTGGAAGGATTGGGAGAAAGTGGTAGAGCTGAACCCTCGGAAGTTATTGAGGAATACATTGGAACTAATCCGTTTGATTGGATTGGGGATGAAATGTCACTGGGACTTGGAACAGCTATGTATGATTTAATGGGTAAATCGGTTGGTGTGCCGGTTTATAAGCTTTTTGGACAGCGTTACCGTGCTTGGGTTCCTGTTGGTAGTTGGACGGTTTCAACTGATCCTGTTCGAATGGCAGAGGCTGTCACAGAATATGCTTCGCGAGGTTATACCTGGATGAAATATCACCTGTCACCATTTGAAAATGTGATTTGTCAGACAGAAGCAATGGAAACGGTTGCACCAGAAGGTTTCAAGATCCACTATGATTTGACTATGGGAGGAACTGACGATCACATCCCAGAACTTTTGGAAAAGCTATCCAAATATCGGATTGCCGGTTGTTTTGAGGATCCTCTCCCTGGTGAAGATATTGAGGGATATGTTGAACTTCGCCAGCGTACGACACTTCCAATTGTTCTGCACCATTTTCCTATGGGGGCGACTTACGAGGTGTTGAGGAGGCCTGCTGATGTTTACATGCTGGGTCATGCCAAAATTGGAGATGCTATTCGGAAAGCGGGCCTGTTTTCCGCTAATAATAGTCCGTTTATGCTACAAAACGTTGGTGGTACTATAACCCGGGCCATGACTACGCATATGATGTCAGCGTTCCCTTCTNCCAATTTCCATTTTTTCGGTGATACTGAAACGTGGAAGAGTGACGTGGTCAATGAGCGGTTAGAGCCAATTAATGGTTTTGTGCGTGTTCCGGAATCGCCTGGGTTAGGTTTGACGTTGAATCGGGAAGAATTAGAACGGTTAAAAAAACTACGGTTGCCCGATCAGGAAAAATGGATTATCAAATCACAATTCAAGAATGGAACTTGTATGTATAATATCGCTGATCCCGATAACTCAATTTTTATGGTTCGTCCTGATCGCAAACGATTGATACCAATGGGGTATGATACCCCGATTTCAACTGAATATTGGGATGATGACGGGACATTAGCGTATAAAAAGATGTTTCAACGCATTGAACAAGAGGGAATTGTACTTGAGTAAGCCAACCACATCATCAATAGTAGAGTCTTCAAACTAGGAAAGTTCTGTGTTCTTATGAAAGGTAATTGGCTTTTTAACCGCAGGACGGATTTGTTTTTGCTCGGTTTGCCGGTATGGTTGTGTTGGATCGTTTTTTTCCTGTTACCTGATAGATTGATCTATATTGGTGTCCCTCTGTGGGTTTGGGTTGTTTTTATTCTTGGTATAGACGTTAGTCATGTATGGAGCATGATTTTCAGGACTTATTTGGATCCAGAGGAATTTTCCAGACATAAATTAACCTTATGCCTAACGCCTATTATCGTATTTATTTTCTCTTTTGGTGTTGCTTTCCTTTCTTCTGATTGGTTTTGGCGCATACTGGCCTACCTGGCTGTTTTCCATTTTATAAAACAGCAGTACGGTTTTATGATGCTGTATAAAACGAGATCTGGAGACTTTAACAGTCAGCAGGTCTTGCCTGATAAATGGGTGATTTACCTGTCTATGTTTTATCCGTTGGCGCATTGGCATCTGGTACCTAAACGAAACTTTAGCTGGTTTATTGAAAACGACTTTATTTTCCTTCATCAGTGGTTTCATCATAGTTGGTTAATGTTTATGCTTAATGTGGCCAATATATTATATTGGCTGATTATTTTAGGGTGGGTTGGGCAGGAAGTATGGGCCATGCGAAAAGTAGGAATGGGTATTAATACTGGAAAGATAATTTGGGTGTTGACTACTGCGTCTAATTGGTATTTAGGCATCATTTTTTTTAACTCAGATCTCGTTTTTTCGGTTAGTAATGTTGTTGCTCATGGTGTTCCTTATCTGGTTTTGATTACGTGGTATGTTACCAGGAAAAGAGATTTATTGCGTCGAGTTCCCTTGCTTCGTTTGATTCGTGTTCGTTGGGTTTTGCTGATAATTGGAGGGAGCCTGCTGCTCGCATTTTTTGAAGAGTACGGATGGGATCTGTTTTTGAACGGAGAAAAACGACGCTTTTTTTCTCATTTTTTGCCATATTCTTTTGAAGTATTAACGAATCCTATTGGACGAGCATTAGCTACAGCTATATTATCGTTACCACAAATTACTCACTATATCATTGATGGCGTTATCTGGAAAAACAATAAAAAAAATCCACATCTAAAACCGATCTTAGAGATTGGTGTTAACCAATAACCGATTGGAGTTACATATTTATAATCGACAAACATGGTGTTAAGTATATATTGATTGAGTTTATCTTTGTTTAGGATCTAAAATTGATCAATTTATTCTGAGTCTTAGGCTATTTTATTTGATATACCTGATTGTTGGTTGTGACGTAAACAGGCAAAAAACGGAGATATTGATTAGAAATTGGATAAGGTGTGAGAAGCATGATACCCGCTTTGGATTATCATTTCATATTTGTTTGGTGGTTCAGGAAGCTCGTAGCCGAAATGCCAGTTAAACTGTCTGATATAAGCNAAAAACTGGTGAAGAAGTCGNAAACTAGCAATAGTGGGCTGGTTGAGAAAATCCAGTAGCTTTAACTATAGAATAATCAATGATAGATTGCGGATGTACGTTTTAATCATTTTANATCTGTTGGGAGCCAAATATCTTAACCGTGCATAAAAAAATTATAGTTTTAGCAAATACTTTACGAAAGATTGGTGTTTCATTATTTTGTTTGTTGACTTTACCAGGAATTGGTTTTTGCCAGTCTGTTGTGGACTACAATGGGCTTCTGACAGTCAGTGTTAATAAGATTGTAAACCAACACAACGAGGTTGTCAGTTTTGCTGGAAATAGCTTTTTTTGGAGTAATGATAATTGGGGAGGAGAGAAATATTACAATGCTTCGGTAGTTTCGTGGTTGAAGACAGACTGGCGAGCTACTATTGTTCGTGCAGCGATGGGTGTAGAAGATACCGGTGGGTATATAAACAATCCTGAAAGCAATAAAACTAAGTTAAAGGCTGTAGTGGATGCTGCTATAGTAGAGGGACTCTATGTCATAATTGACTGGCATTCGCATCATGCAGAAAATTATACTGCACAGGCAACGGCATTTTTTAAGGAAATGGCGGAACAGTATGGTGAATATAATAATGTGATTTACGAAGTATATAATGAACCATTGCAGGTGTCTTGGTCTAANACAGTCAAACCATATGCAGAGACCATAATATCAAGTATCAGGGATATAGATCCGGACAATCTGATCATCGTGGGTTCCCCTGAGTGGTCTCAGAGAGTGGATCTTGTAGCTGCAGATCCTATCACTGGTTATGATAACATAGCTTATTCACTCCATTTTTATACTGTGTGGCATCAACAGTGGCTACGGAATAGAGCGANGGAGGCTTTGAATAAGGGTATTCCACTTTTTNTAACAGAATGGGGATCCATTGGGTACACTGAAACGGATCCNGAAACAGATAAATGGATGGACTGGTGTCTAAAAAACGATATAAGTCATTGTAACTGGGCAGTTAACGNTAAAGAGGAAGAATGGTCAATTATTAGGCCAGGATCAAGTGCCTCCNGTGGTTGGTCCTCTGCTTTTCTAACTGAAGCAGGGAAATTAGCCAAAGATATTATAAAAAACTGGCCCACTATTGGATTCTCTTCTGAAAAGTAAAAGCTTATNNATAAGCTTTTATCCTATTTGGTGGAACAACTGGTNCTGGTTGGGTGGCGGGCAATGTCAGTTTGGATAAAAGCATCACCGCATGTATTGGTTTAGCCATCACCAAATAGCTAAAAATATAAATACCTCAACTATGGAGGTAGGATGATGACATCACAACCCAATCTTATTTTTTTAATGCCCGACCAGTTAAGGGCTGATTTTTTGAGCTGCTACGGGGCTGATTTTATTCAGACACCACACATCGANAGTTTGTTTTCACGTGGTGTTCGGTATGCCGATGCTTGTACGCCTTCACCGGTATGTGTNCCNGCTAGATCCGTGTTNNTGACTGGAATCAATGCCATTCGAACTGGTGTAACCTCCAATGGGCAGTTTTTAAGGACTGACTTGTCTGAGTGTGGCATCTCCACTTGGCCNGAGATGTTAAGTCAAAAAGGATACATGACCTCGGCCATCGGNAAAATGCATTTCTATCCTTGGGAAGCGTCAATGGGTTTTCAACACCGAATGATATGTGAGGATAAGCGATGGTTGAATGTGAAGGATGATTATTACCATTATCTGAAAGGATATGGGCTGAAGAAGTTTCACGGGAACGAACACGCAGGCTATCAGGAAAATCGAGGTGCAATTATCAGCCGATTACCATGGGAGCACTCTTGGGACTATTTTGTGGGAGAAGGAGCGGCNAAGTACATTCGAAATTATAGTCACAACCAACCCTTTGCCATGATGGTCGGGTTTCCGGGTCCCCATTGCCCCTATGACCCATGCCAGAAATACGCCGATCTATTCGATCCAGCAGATATGCCAGATCCCTACCCCGAAGCAACGGATCAGCCACCCAATTTCCGACAGAGCAATATCCGGGGCAACTTGGGATCATGGAACGGTGTCGACTATTCAGAATTCACTACCGCCCATAAAAAGAAAATCCGTGCGCATTATGCCGGATTAGTCAAACAGATCGACGACAAAGTCGGCGATATTCTATCAGCNCTAGAAGAAACAGGACTTCAGGACAACACNGTGATTATCTTTTCCAGTGATCANGGNGACTATTTGGGAGANCATGGACTGATTGGCAAAGGGACCTTCTACGAATCGAGCATTAAAGTACCATTGATTGTCTATCTGCCGTGGGCAGATGGCAGTACGGTTTGTAGCAGCCCTGTTAGTATCGAGGATATTACGGCCACACTGTTACATTTTGCTGGATGTGAAATCCCCANNCATCTGAACTCGATACCCTTACCCGGACTAGGTATTCAGACTGATAGAATAAGAGATCGNGTTTANGGCTTTCTGGCGAGTGGGTGCATGAACTATAANGGTGAATGGAAACTGGCTAAATATNCNTCTGGCGATGTGATGCTATTCAATGTNAAAGAAGATCCTGCCGAGCAATTGAACCGAATCAAACATCCCAANTGTCAAGAGATTGCACGACAACTNGATGCTGAATTGACNTCGATGATGCTAAGGTCGATTGCNCAGGCACATTCGGAGAAAGTCATAGGAACCAGTTGGGAAGATCTGGAATTTGGAGATGGTGGTTGGCAACGTACCTATCCTATGCCAATAGGCAGTCGTAATGAATAACAACCAGCAGGACCAAGTTGAAAATCTGAAAAAAAAAGGGATTATCGTGGCATTGATGTTGGTAATTTGTGTCGCCCCAATTAGTACGAGAGCTGAATTTNACGTCAGTCCAAACGGCAAGCAAAAGGGAACAGGAACCAAGGAAGATCCGTTTGACATTGTGACTGCTCTCTCTGGGAGGNAATCAGTACAACCGGGGGATACAGTTTGGTTGAGNGGAGGGATTTATACACTGCNAGCAAACCCAAAGAGCGGAAAATTCACTATTGAATGCAGGCTGAAAGGTACCCCTGAGAAGCCAATTATTGTCCGTCAGATGCCCGGAGAGCGTGCAACGATAGATGGAGCACTGACGTTAGCCGGTTCAGATACGNGGTACTGGGGTATTGAGGTTCGAGGCACTCGCGATACTACACGTGCAGAAGGAAACGATTGCGTGACGGTAGTAGGACCACGGACGAAAATGATTAACCTCGTCATCCATCGAGGTAGCATGGGATCAGGGTTTTGGTCACCTGCTGTTGATGCGGAGCAGTATGGCAATCTTTTCTTTGATTTTGGTTATCCAGCTGAAGATCGTGGTCACGGACATGCCTGCTACACGCAAAATGAAACCGGACTAAGCGGATACTGGACAATATCATGTTCGCTGGACATGGATGGAACCAGCACAATTATACAGAACAGGGCCAGATTACCGGATATCATATTGAAGGCAACATTCTCTTTAGCGCTGGCATGGCAAGCTCGCCGGACGATCCACCCAAGGATAACTTACTGATTTGTGGGTATCAACCAGCTGATCGGTATACAATCGTTAACAATATCGTTTACCATCCTCGTACTGGTGGTTGGCGCTACTTGGCACCTACATGAAGAGACCAGAAACTAACGGAGCGGCTATTGTGAAGAACAATTACCTGATGGGTTACAATGGACTCGCGCTTCTTCGCTGGTTGAAGATTGAAGCGACTGAAAACGAAATTTGGGCACCGATGACTCTGTTGCACTTAGAAAAAGGAGAAGGAACGCAAGATCAGGATTGGATAATTGACAGGGACATCTACCATTTGCAACCCGATGAGCAGAAACTGAACGGTAAAACATTGGAGGAGCACCAAAAAATCACGGGTTTCGATAGGAACTCAAAACTCGTTTCTACCACCGATGGCCGTCCGATAGGCACTCGTGTTTTTGTTCGAGCAAATCGATACGAATCCGGACGTGCGCATGTCGCAGTATTCAATTGGGATGGCAACGCGTCCATCGAAGTGGATCTTAAGAACAGCGGACTGAAGTGGGGCCAGAAATTTCAAATCCGTAATGTACTCAATCTCTACAATCAACCTGTCGTCGAAAGTACATACAACGAGGAGCCGATAGTCATACCAATGATGAAATCTGCTATCGCACCTGATTTCGATGTTTTTCTGGTTGTTCCGGAAGAGAGTTTCACCTCTTTCGTTGCCCATGCTGGCGAACCGCAGATGGATTGGACCAAGCTGGATTGGAAGAACGGTTCAGCCGGTGCAGGAAAGGGGTTACACTGGATGAAAGGGAAGAAAGAAAATTGATTACGAAAAGAATACTTTAGAAATGAAATGTCAACTGATCAACACATTTTCGATCGTAGCGGTTGATCTTATCACAGATGCTTGTGGGGCGGCGGTCGCCAGTAAATTTCCGGCAGTTGGTAAGATGGTACCTTATGTTCGTGCAGGTGTTGGTGCTTTTTGTACGCAGTATCAACACAATCCGGCTTGGGGAGAAGAAGCCCTTGATCTACTTGATTGCGGCAGGTTGCCGGAAGAGGTTTTGGCCCATTTGTTACGAGATGATCCAAATTCAGGTAAAAGGCAGTTGGCTATTATTGACATGCAAGGGCGAACCGCGACTCGAAATCCGGTTGGTGCTGATCCGTCAGGTGCNTGGTGGGGGTCGATTTCTGGTAAGTTCTATGCTTGTCAAGGNAATACGCTGGTTGGCCCAAATGTCATTATAGCTATGGCTGATGCCTATGAATTTAGAANAGGNTCACTNGCAGANAGACTNATGGCAGCATTGGTAGCTGGNGATCAAGCNGGTGGNGACCANCGTGGACGGTTGGCTGCCGGACTTCGTGTCACTAGCTCGAAGTCTGAGGACATTGCCTTGGATGTGGATGAGAGCGATGACGCCGTAATGGAACTGAACCAAAANTATATCAATATTTCTCATGACCTCTTCTGATCTCAGCAAGATCAAAGANANCCGATANAAAACTAGGATATTTGGNAGACAGGCAAAACATAACAAGTTTATGTCGCGAGTTAACTCACCACCAAATTCCCTTTTGGTGGTGAGTATGATTGGTTAAAGATATCTGGAAAANATCCTAATGGAGTAATTATGTAAAAACCAGATAAACATTTTGGAGCCATTAGAGTTTGAATTAGGGAAAATCATGTGGAATATTCCGATGATACTGAAAGTAGAATAGGTCTCTGTTACACTCGNAAAGTCCTATTAGATAACTATGTGGTGATTGTATAGTAGNAAAATACTGCAGATAGATTCCGATCTAAACATGCAGAAAGGAAACTNNCAATGAACGACAGAAANCAACGGCCAAATATTTTGATCATTATGTCTGATGACCAAGGGCCATGGGCTATGGGATGNGCTGGGACATCAGAGTTGGTGTCCCCCAGACTGGATCAANTGGCTGCTAAAGGAACGCGNTTCGANAATTTTTTCTGNGCTTCTCCCGTCTGTTCACCAGCACGGGCNTCATTNCTGACTGGNCGAATACCCTCTCAGCATGGCGTACATGACTGGATTANGTCTGGCAACATCGAAGTGGANAACAATGTTACTTGGTGCGGTCAGGATCNNCCGATTGCGTATCTNNAAGGGATGACAGCTTTTACCGATATTCTNGCAGAAAACGGCTACANTTGTGGGCTATCNGGCAAATGGCATCTTGGTGCGAGTGGGACACCNCAGAAAAGCCATACNTTTTGGTGTGCCCATTCGTTGGGAGGNGACAGCTACACCAACTACTTTATCTTTGANAACAGTCCNGAGATGANNTGCCAGAAGCANTATGTGACGGATCTATTTACCAATCGTGCTATCGATTTTCTGGATGAGTACGGCCANAACGAAAACCCATTCTGTCTCAGTGTTCACTATACAGCACCNCANGCACCATGGCGTCAAGAAGANCAGCCNCCGGAGATATGGAATCTTTATNACAACGTAGCGTTCGAATCTCTGCCGNTATTGCCNCCGCATCCTTGGGGNGGATGGAACCCGACCCCAGAAAATCGACGTCAGACAATTCAAGGATATTTTACGACTATCACTGCNATGGATGCNGNGATTNCCCGTATTATGGACAAGCTGGAAAGCTTGGGAATTGCCGAAGACACACTGGTTTTTTTCACTAGTGATAACGGTTACAATATGGGACATCATGGTATCACNGGCAAAGGTAATGGTACTTTTCCTTTAAANATGTATGAAGAGTCTGTCAAAGTACCGTTCATTGCTTACTGTCCGGGTAGGATTCCGTCGGGTGTGATCAATATGGATCTACTTAGCCACTACGACTTTATGCCTACCATTTTGGACTANTTGGACATGGAGGTTCCNGTTGACCTGACACTGCCTGGCCGCAGTTTCGCTGAACTNCTGCATGGCGTGGGTAACAGTGGCCACCAATCCGTGGTCATTTGTGACGANTATGGACCCACCCGAATGATCCGTGAACAGAATTGGAAATATGTCCATCGATANCCAGAGGGNCCTCATGAACTCTACTGTTTGGCAGACGACCCAGAAGAGCAATNNAATTTGGTCAANACCCCAGAACATAATGAAACACTCAAACGGATGCGTGGAGATCTGGATGCATGGTTTGATCAATATGTTCANGTGGCATTTGATGGGACAAAGNATCCAGTGACNGGGAAAGGGCAGGTAGATGCTATNAGGCTTANTCCGACAGAANAAGNAGTTTTTGTTTAATGGAAGATAACGATCGGAAANTCANGGCTTTTTTACCAAATTGGCAGACCCAATCATACTTAAAAAAGGAGAGAACGGATTTGGAAGAAATTGATACAGTAGAACCTTTTATTATTAACAAGAATTTAGGTAAACATTTAGATCCAGAAAAAACTTTGACTCAGACTAATGCTGAAGGATTACCTGCAGTTAAGTTGTCTCAAGAAGAAAAATATCTATTTGATATTCGTGGTTGGATACTGTTTGAGGGAGTTCTGACTGCGGATCAAGTGGGAGAAATGCGGGACTTCTGTTATTGGTTGAAGAATGATGCTGAATCGATACCAGAACATCACCGATCTTCGATTGGCGGACCTCTGGAACAATTAACCGATCACCCACTATTACTTGGATTTATGAACGAATTCGTGGCTCATCCGCCGTTGGCCAGCCAGGATTGTTATGGCTTTCGTATGGATCACAGCGGTTTGTTGTTTCGAAAAACTGGTGAGGGAGGTTTTAGCCCGCATAATGGGAATGGGATATTACGTTTCCCTGGAGATTCATGCGTTTATCGATGCATACCTGGCAAGGTCAACGCTGGTATGGTCAGGGTTGCTTGGGAACTGAATCCGGTAGAAAAAGGGGAAGGAGGAACACTGTTCGTTACTGGTAGCCATAAGGGGGTCTTCACCGCACCTGAATCTCTTCAAAGTCCAGATTCACTGATCTGGGAAACTTACAGTTGTCCGGAAGGATCAGTGATCTTTTTTACTGAAGCTCTTACCCATAGTCCAACACCTTGGAAAAGTGAAAAATATGACCGTGTTCCTATTTTTAACTGTTATAACACGGTTAATAGTAAATGGCACAATTGGAATCCGCATCCGGACCATGTCGCTGAAATGCCGACTAAACGTCAGACTCTTTTTCGTCCAGTCCATGTCGCAGGCAATGTCATCGGTGGTCAGTACCGAGATTAGTTGGAAACGGCTAAAATGGCAACCCATGTGGTAACCCCAAAATCACTTGTCGATTAGTGGGGTAATTTCCATAATTCGGCTGAAAGTATTATCACACTTATCGGGCAGTATTTTGTGAATATCATGATAATCACAAAACTTTTTGAGGCTCACCGACTATTTGGGCAAAAGCTTCAACNNACAATCTACCCTCTAATTTTCATATAGTCTTTTTTGTCGTTGAGAACTTAGTCTTTTCGTTTCACACGGTTGAGAATAAATTATGGAAACATCAAAAGAGTTGTTCTATAATTAACCTACTACAAAAAAACACCTTACCTCAACCAACCGTCACGTATTTTTANTTTTTTGATTCAATTCTCGTAAAAAAACTGTCAGTTTTCCGATTGTCAAACGCTGTTGTTCGGCTAAATCAATTTCGGCAGTTTCATCAGTCAACAATTTTCCCAAATGGCCAAATTGAGAATGATTACCCCCATTTATTTTNACCAATTCGGTGTTTTTTGGTAATTTATTTTTGTTTTCCATTACTTCTGGAATGCTTGCTAATCCGTCAAATTCAGCGTAAAGTTTGATAGTTGACAAAATTCTTTCTGATAAATCAAAATCTCTCGGATGAGATGTTCCTAAAAGAAAAAGCCCTTTCATCAAATTCGGATTTTCGTACACGAATTGAGATGCCATTTTTGATCCTTGGGAATGTCCACCAATTATGTAATTCCCTTTCTTTAGGTTGAACATTTTGGCAATTTTTGTATAGTCTCACTGAGGCATTCTCCAATTCATTTTGATAAGATGGCAGGTAAATCCATTTTCAGCTATCTGTCGACAAAGTGGTGCATATGCTTTTGGGTCTGTCAAACCACCTTGAAAGAATATAATTTCATTTATTCGATTTGAATTATTTGCAGTAAACGTGATTTTATCTTTCGATATTTCTATGGTGACTTGACCATTGTCTTCAAACGTGTTTTTAGGTAAACCTCTTGATTGGTAAGTCGACCATTGCCAAATGAAAAATATTAGAACAAGGCTAAACCATATTAACCTAAAAACTTTTCTTTTCTTGATTTTCATATTTATATATTAGTAATTCAACAAAAACTCCATGTACCTAATTTAATGAAAAAAAAGTCGTCAGAGGTACATGAAAACCGTCGTGGCAAAACAGACCTGAAGTTGAATAGCTATGATATGCGTGGAAGTGAACTGTGTAAGGTTTGGGATTGGGGAGTCCATCAAGACAAAAACGCCAAGTTATTTTTGTCTCTCAAGTACGTTATCCTTCATCTCTAATTCCGAATTCCATAGGTGTATGGCTATAGTGTTTTCACAAGATCATTCTTACTATTGCCTGTTCAATGTTAAATCCTGCAGATGCAATAACCAACATAGAATTGGCAGACAATAGAAAGAACTCTAATTTTGCGTTAGAGCGTTTTCGACTCTCCCTTATATAGATATATAATATAAGAGACTTCCGAAATCGTTAATTTGTTAGTTTTCTGAATCATTAGAGGATTTAAAGCTACCTTCCTGTGGTATGGAGTAAGAATCCCAACTTCATTTCCAATCCAATTTGGAATCCTCGACATTAAATTGGCAAGGAGATATAAAGAGCATTCATTTTAAAATCCAACTGTTCTCATCCCTCCAGTACTTAAAGTATCCTGAAGGTAAACAAGTAGATTTATAAAAGCAATTTATTTGTTTGCTTGGGTTAAATGGGAAATGGCAGGATTACAGACGAGATCTGTTGAGCTTATATCTGATCTTCAACTAGATCCTGAAAGAATAGATCAAAGTAGGGAAGTTTGGGGGAATTAAAGCTCTCCTTATTCTTAGGTTTAATTTTTCTTGTTGTAGCGGGAATTGTGATGGGGATTACGAAATTACTTTTATTTGTTAGAATTCAGACGTCTAATAAGCCGTTCGATAGGGATGAATTTCAAGCCAAAGTTGGCTTTGTATTTATTGGTATTTTTACATTTGGCTTTGAATTGATATGGTCGATGTATTCTCTCCTATCATAACGGCTGGAGTATCTCAACATGGCTATGGCCCAGGTCACTGATAATCCTGCTATGGCTGAAGGGTCTTCCATTCAGCAGGATGCTAAACAGCAGCTGCATCAATATCTACGCACCTATATCCA